>NZ_JBKFBD010000005.1:0-186824 GCF_053345975.1 Microbacterium sp. C23T
GGGCCAGCCGCGGGCGGGCCCGCGCCGCGACGGCTCGGAGATGCCCGCGGCGTCGGCCGCGAGAGGGGAGGCCGCGTCCGCACCCGAATGCGACGCGACTGGGGCGGGCGGCGCGGAAGCCATCGGCGCACCCGCCCGGGAGGGCCGGCCGGCCTGAGCCGTCCGGACGATGAAGTACACGGCCGTGCCGATGAGCGCGAGGGCGAGGATCACTCCGATGCCGCCGAACGGCGAGCCGAGGTCCCAGATGCCCGAGCCGTCCCACGCCCACGGCGCGAATCCGGTGAGCGCCCACAGCGGCCACATCAGGATGTTGCGCAGCCACGGCACGACGGGGACGAACCCGACGACGGCCAGGATGAAGACGCCGGTCATCGCGGCGTCGTAGCGGCCCTGGAAGAGCTCGCGCAGGTGGATGCGCCCGCTCCTGTCGGGAAGCAGCGCCCACGCGATCGCGTAGACCAGCAGCGCCGGGAATCCGAAGAGCGCCACCACGACGAAGATGCCGCGCACGATGATCGGGTCGATCCGCAGCCGCGCCGCGAGGCCGCCGCACACTCCGCCGAGCCAGCCGTCAGCCCGCACGATGCCGAGGCCCTCCACCCACGAGAAGAACCGGTCCGTGCCGGTCGGCAGCCCCGGAGGGGCGGTCGGCGGCGGTCCCGGATCGGTGGGGGGAGCGGTGGTCGTGTCGGTCATGGTTCCACCCTGGCGGCCGCCGCGAGAGGCTCGCTATGGGGTGATCCCCTGACGCGTCCCTGATCTCCGCTCGGGATCGTGGCTCGGGGGTCGGGCACGATGATTGGATTGTCGGCATGCCCCCCCCCCCGCCGCCGCCGCCCGCGGCGGGCGGGGCCCCCCCGCCGACCCCGCCGGAGCGGCCGCCGCTGCGTCGTCCGCGGGACTGCGCCGTCTCCGGGGTCTCGGCGGGACTCGCCCGCCACCTGGGCTGGCCGCTGTGGGTCGTGCGCGCCGCGTTCGTCGTGCTGACCGTCGTGTGGGGCGCGGGCGCGCTGCTCTACGCGTGGCTGTGGGTGTTCGTGCCGTGGGACGACCCGCGGACCGATGCTGCCACCCCGGCCGCGTCCGCGCACGACGTGCCGACGCGTCGAGTGCCCGTGGCCTGGCTGCTCACCGGCGCCGCGATCGCTGTCGCGCTGGTGACGATGGCTGCGATCGCCCTGTTCGGGGCGAACGGCATCGTAGGGACGTCGCTGCCCGGATGGGTAGGAGGTGTGGTCCTCGCGACGGCGCTCGCGGTCGCGGCCGGCGCCTGGGCGACGCTCGTCGACCGGCGCGACCCCGCGCGCGGCCCGCGGCACGAGAACGTCGTGCGCATCGTGGTGACGGTGGCCCTGATCCTCCTGCTGCTCACGCAGCTCTCGGCGCTGCGGCAGACCGGCGTCGCAGGGTTCGTGATCGCGCTGGTGCCCATCGCGGGGATCCTGCTCGTGTACTCGTCGATCCTCGTGGACCGCTGGCGCGAGCTCTCCGGGGAGCGCGTGCGGCGCATCCGCGAGGAGCAGCGCGCCGAGATGGCCGCGCACCTGCACGATTCTGTGCTGCAGACCCTCGCCCTGATCCAGAACCGCGCGGGTGCGTCGAGCGAGGTCGCACGCCTGGCCCGCGCCCAGGAGCGCGAGCTGCGCGCCTGGCTCTACGACGGCGACGCCCCCGCCGACAGCGATCTGCCGACCGACCTGCGCGATTACGCCGCGGCCCTCGAGCTCGACTATCCGGTGCGCATCGACGTCGTCTCGGCGGGGCTTCCGGCCGAGCGCGCGAGCGGCGAAGTCGCGGCGGCCTCGCGCGAGGCGATGCTGAACGCGGCCCGCCACGCCGGCGGCGACGTGTCGGTCTACATCGAGGGCAACGCGAACGCCGTCGACGTGTACGTACGCGACCGCGGCCCCGGGTTCGACCTCGACGACATCCCGGACGACAGGCTCGGCATCCGTCAATCCATCCTCGGCCGCATGCGCCGGGCGGGCGGCTCGGCGACCATCCGGCGGGGAGCGGGCGGCGGCACCGAGGTGCACCTGCGGTTCTCCACGACCCCCTCGCCCGACACCGGGCCCGCATATTCCCGGGAGGGGAGCCGTGGCTGAACGCACCGTACGCGTCGTGATCGTCGACGACCACTCGATCTTCCGCTCGGGCCTGCGCGCCGACCTCGACGCGTCGGTCGAGGTGGTCGGTGAGGCGGCCGACGCAGCGTCCGCGGTGGCCGTCATCGAAGCGACGGCCCCCGACGTCGTGCTGCTCGACGTGCACCTGCCCGCCGGGGCAGGCGCGGCATCCGGTCCCGATGCGGCCGGTGGCGAAGCCGTGATCCGCGGGGCGGCTCCGTCCGTGCCCGCCACGCGGTTCCTGGCGCTCAGCGTGTCGGATGCCGCGGAGGACGTCGTACGCGTCATTCGCGCCGGCGCCCGCGGGTACATCACGAAGGGGTCGTCGGGCGCGGAGGTCAGCAGCGCCGTCCACGCGGTCGCCGACGGAGACGCCGTCTTCTCACCGCGCCTCGCGGGCTTCGTGCTCGACGCCTTCGGCGCCGCCGTCGGCGAGACCGCGACGACCAACGACGAGCTCGACCGCCTGTCGTCGCGCGAGCAGGAGGTGATGCGGCTCATCGCCCGCGGCTACGCCTACAAGGAGGTCGCCGCCGAGCTCTTCATCTCGATGAAGACAGTCGAGTCGCACGTCTCCGCGGTGCTGCGCAAGCTGCAGCTCTCGTCGCGGTACGAGCTCACGGCCTGGGCATCGGCGCGCCGACTGCTGTGATCAATCGGATGCTGCGGGCCGCAGCTGGGGCCGCGGGGACCGCTTCCGCTCAGTCCGCCGTGCGAACGGCGTCGACGCCCTGCTGCGCGGCGCAGACGGCCTTCTCGGCGTGCGGCAGAAGGCGACGCCCGTGATCGGTGAGGGCGAATGCGCGACCGCCGCGGTGGATGAGCGTCGTCTCGAGTTCTCTCTCGAGGCGCTGGATCAGAATCGAGATCGCCGGCTGCGTGACCTGTAGTCGTTCAGCAGCTTTGGTGAAGCTCCCGAGGTCGGCCGCCGCGACGAATGCCTGCAGCTGAGCGAAGGAGGTGCCGCCGACGGCCGCCCGAGAGGCGGCACCGTCGACGGCTCGTTCAGGACTCATCGCCGAACATGATCTCGTGGCACAGGCGGCGGCTCGTGTCCACGTGTCGCAGTGCGACATCGGCCGCCGCGTCGGCGTCGCGCTTCGCGAGGGCCTCGACCAGCTCCCGATGCTCGGCGAGGAGGATCTCGGGTGACCGGTTCTGGCGGAGCACCCAGTGGAGCCGGCCCTCGAGCGGCTCGAGGGTCGACGCCAGGATGCGGTTGTGCGCCATGCGCGGGACGGCGTCGTGGAAGGCCTGATTGAGCTCGGCGATAGCGCCGAGGTCGCCCCGCGCGAGCGCCGCATCGGCCGCGTCCGCGATGGCTGCGAGCGCCCGGATCTCGTCGTCGGTCGCCCGCGCGCTGGCCAGGCGCGCGCACTGCACGTCGAGGGCGACGCGCACGTCGAACAGGTCGTCGACGTCCTCCTTCGCCAGCACCGTGACGATGACGCCGCGCCGCGGCACATCCTGAACGAATCCCTCGCCCTTGAGAAGGGTGAGCGCCTCGCGCACCGGGACGCGTGAGACGCCCATCTCCTCGGCGAGCACCCGCTCGACGAGGCGGTCGCCGGGCGCGAAGTCGCCGCGGACGATTCGATCGCGAAGGAGATCCCTCACCCGCTCGCGCAATGGCAGGTGCGTCGCTCCGATCGTGGACGTGGCGTCGATCGCCGTGCGTGTGGCCGGGGTCAGTGGGGTCATTTCTCTCCTCGGGGAGTCGCGCCTCCCTGACTGTTGTATACGGCATACCGCCACAGGTCGAGTCCATCAGAGAGGTATAAACACCGTCGATAGGCAACATAAGCGTCATGCGCTTGGTGGATATGGCGACGTCTTTTCGCTTGCTCGTATGTTGTATACCAACTTGCTCGTCAACGAAGATCGGAGCTGTCGGATGACTCTCATCGACGTCCACCACCACCCCACGCTGCCGGGACTCATCGCCCACCAGGAGCGTCGCGGGCTCCCGGTCTTCCGTGGCGGCCCCGCGTGGAACCCCGAGATCGCTCTCGATCAGATGGCGATCACCGGGACCACGATGTCGGTGCTGTCGGTGCCCGCAGACCTGTCGTGGGCGGGGGCCGATCTCGCCGCCGTGACCGACGACCTCAACGATGAACTCGCCGACATCGTGCGGGACTCGCCCAGCCGTTTCGGCGCTTTCGCCACTCTTCCGCTGCCCGACCCCGACCTCGCGACCGCTCACGCCGTCGCCGCCCTCGACAGCGGCCGGTTCGAGGGCGTCGCGATGCTCACGAGCTACCAGGGCGCCTACCTCGCGCAGCCCGAGTACACGGGCCTTCTTCAGGAGCTCGACGCCCGCGACGCGGTCGTGTTCATGCACCCGATCCTCGTGTTCAACGCGCCCGCCGGCCTGCCGGGTCCCCTGCTGGAGGGGACGTTCGACACCACACGCGCGGTCACCGCGCTGGCCGCGGCGAACGTGTTCGAGCGGTTCCCGCGCATCCGGTTCATCTTCCCGCACACCGGCGGGATGGTGCCGTACATCAAGTGGCGCATCGCGATGCACGCTCTGCAGGGCGGCGACTGGAATGTGCCGGTGACCGCTGACGGCCTCGAGGCCGAGACCCGCAAGCTCGACGGCCTCTATTACGACACCACGCTGAACCTCGGGCCGCTCCTCCAGCTCGAGCGCACCGACCGAATCCTTTTCGGCACCGACGTGCCGTGGGCGAACGACTCCATCCTGGCGCTCGAGCGCGACTATGCGACCCGGGTGCGCGACGGGTGGTCAGCCGAGCAGGTCGCGGCAGTGTCGAGCGGCAACGCCCTCCGCATCCTCCCGCACGCCGGCCGCCGCCTCGGCGCAGGGGTGCCGGCGTGACGCGCATCGGCTCCGACATCAGCCTCGTCCGCGTCGGCGACCTGTGGGGGCACGGCCCGGCGCTGCTCGACACGTTGCACGCGCAGGGGCTCGAGGGCGTCAACATCCGCACGCTCACCGACCTGTCGCCCACCCTGGACAGGGGGGAATTGGATGCCTTCCGGCAGCGCGCCGACGAACTCGGCATGTACGTCGAGATGGGCGTCGGAAAGATCAACCCATACATGACCGCAGAGCTGCCCGAGGTGCGCGCGCTCGGCGACGGCGACTTCATCGCCGGCATGGAGCGCATGTTCGCCGCGTGCGCCGAGATGGGCTGGACCACACTGTGGACGGCGTGCGCGGGCGTCAAGGAGTACGCGGCCCCCTACGACACCGACCGCGCCCGTCGGGAGGCGCCTTGGCCCGACCAGCTGCGGGCCATCGCCGGCCTCGTCGGCAAGCTCCTTCCCGCACTGCATCACTACGACCTCGTTCTCGGCATCGAGACGCACGAGGAGATCACGACGCGTGAGTTGCTGCGCATCGTCGAAGGGGCGGACGATCCGCACGTCGGTATCTGCCTCGATCCCGCGAACCCGATCGCCCGCGGAGAAGACCCGCGCGCGGCGGTGGAGCGCGTCGCTCCGTACGTGGTCAGCACCCAGCTGCGCGACATCCAGGTCTTCCCGACGCCAGACTCCGGCGGGCTGACCCGCTTCCTGCGCCCGTGCGGCGACGGGCAGCTGGACTGGAGCGAGACGCTCGGTGTCCTGCTCGCGGCCAACCCGGCGCTGAATCTCACCATCGAGGGTGTCGGCGGGTGGTCGGGGCGCAGCGACGTTCCGATCGCCGACCCCTTCTGGGTGGCTCTTCACCCCGAGCTGGACGGCGCGGAACTCGACGCGCTCCGTGCCTTGGCCACCTCGTCCGCGCGTGACGCCGCCGACGGCAGCGGCCCGTCGTGCGCCGACCTCGACGTCTTCCTCCCCGACCAGCGCGCCGCGCACGACGGCTTCGTCGCCCGGTCCGCCGCACATCTTCGCTCCGTGCTCGCCGAGCTCGCAGCATCCGTCCCCTCCCGATAGGAGCATCATGTCCTCGACCCTCACGATCCCCCCGATCGAGCAGCTCGCCGACGCCGTCGACTGCGACGTGCTGTACCCCGGCACGGCCGAGTACGACCTCGCTCGCCGCCTCTGGAATGCCGACATCGATCGCCGTCCCGCCGCCATCGTGCGGGTGCGGAACGCCGAGGACGTGTCGGCGGCGCTGCGCTGGACGACGGCCCACGGCTACCCGATCACGGTCCGCAGCGGCGGTCACAACCTCGCCGGCACCGCCGCGATGGACGGAGCGGTGCAGATCGACACCCGCCTCATCAACGACATCGAGATCGACGAGGAGGCCGGCCTCATCCGCGTCGGCGGCGGCTGCAACTGGGGCCAGGTCGACCGCGCGTGCGAGGGCACCGGTCTGGTGGTGCCCGCGGGCGTCGTCTCGCACACCGGCGTCGCGGGGCTCACGCTCGGCGGCGGATTCGGCTACCTCGCCCGCCAGCACGGCGCGACCGTCGACCACCTCGAGTCGATCGAGGTTGTCGTCGCCGACGGCAGCATCCTCGAGGTCAGCGCGACGTCGCACCCCGACCTGTTCCGCGCGATGAAGGGCGCCGGCCACAACTACGGCGTCGCGACGCGGTTCACCTTCCGTCCGCAGCGGCTTGCAGGCCTGGCCACGGTGCGCCTCGCGCTGTTCGCCGCCGACGACCGCCGCGCGATCATGCAGCGCTTCGCCGAGCGCGGGATCGGTATGCCGTCGGAGGTCGGCACGTACCTGCGGCTCTACCGGGCGCCCGAGTTCTGGAGCCAGATCCCTGCAGAGCACCGCGGCCGGCCGATCCTGTCGCTTGCGACCATCCGCTACGGCGACCCGGCTGACGAGCCCGCGGCGACCGCGCCGATCTTCGAGGGCTTCACGCCGATCTATCTCGACGTGCGCACGATGCCCCACGTCACGCTGCAGCACCAGACCGACGACGAGTTCCGCTACGGCCTTCGCCACTACTGGAAGCACACGTTCATCGAGGAGCTCACCGACGACGTGATCGACACGATCATCGAGCAGTCCGACCTCTATCCGGGCCGCGCACTGAACTCCAGCGCCTTCATCTCGCACCAGGTGATGTGCCCGTTCGAGATCATCGCGGGGCCTGGTACGGCACGTGAGGGACGCGACGACGCACTGCCGACGGGTCGCGTCATGAACTACTCCGCCAACATCGGGGCGGACTGGGAGTACCCGTCCGAGAAAGCGCCGCTCGTGGAGTGGGCGCGTGGCTTCTCGGACGCGCTCGCGCCCTCGAAGCGCGGCACGTACATCAACTTCACGTCGGTGCAGGGCGATGACGAAGTGGCCAAGGCGGTCTACGGCGAGAAGTACGAAGACCTCGCCGCGACCAAGCGCCGCCACGACCCCGAGAACGTGTTCCGCCGCGGCCTGGTCGACCTGTCGGACCCCGGCGACGACAAGGGCGCCGACGCATGAGCCGGATCCGGGTCGGCACCGACTCCACGAAGCTGCCCGGCGCGTTCACGCACGACGCTCATTGGGTCATCGAGCGGGTCGCCGAACTGGGGCTGGACGGAGTGTTCTTCCGCGACATCCTCGATCTCAGCCCGACGCTCGACGCCCGGGAGCTGGCCGACGTCGCAGCCGCGGCCGCCGACCGCGGCCTCTACCTCGAGACGGGGGCCGGCAAGGTCAACCCGTTCGCGATGCCGGAGGACGCGACGACACGCGGGCTCGGCGACGGCGACTGGCTCACCGGCATGCGCCGCAAGCTCGAGGCTGCCGCTGCGTGCGGGATCGGGGAGGTGTGGGCCGCGACGACGAACTACCAGTTCCGGCTGCGCGGCCTGCGCGCCTGCGACCGCTTCCGCACGGATGTGTCGTGGCCCGAGCAGCTGGCCGCGACTGCGCGCGTGCTGGGGATGCTGCGCCCCGCGCTGCTCGACCTCGGGCTTCACCTGAACCTCGAGACCCATGAGGAGATCTCGAGCTTCGAGGTCGTGCGCCTCGTCGAGGACGCCGGCCCGGACGCGTTCGGCATCACTTTCGACTCGGCCAACGTGGTGATCCGCGGCGAGGACCCCGTCGCGGCAGCCCGCCGTGTCGCCCCCTACACGCGGCAGACCCATCTGCGCGATGTCGTGGTCGTCCCCAATCAGCACGGCATCGGGCGCCTCATCACGCCCATCGGCGAAGGGGTCATCGACTGGGACGGGATGCTGGATGCCCTGGCGTCCGCGCCGGCGCGGAACTACTCGATCGAGGGGCTCTTCCCCGGCATGCGCGAGGACCCGGGCACCGAGATGTCGCTGTTCGTCGACGACCCGGAGTGGCGCGCCTCGCACATCGACCTGAGCGACGCCGAGCTGGCCTGGGCGCGCGATCATGCGGATGCGTTCGCCACGGCAGGCGACATGCGCGCCACCGAGGCGCGCCTGCGCGCGACGGTGACCGGCGACGCGGCGACGGGCTTCATCGTCGACAGCGCGCGCGTGCTGCGTGGCCGCTTGCCCGACCGTGCGCCGCGCCCGGTCGCGGTCTGACACCCGAACCAACCCGATACACCCGAATGAAAGGCAGAACCATGGCACGCAAGCAGGTCCGACGAAGCACCCTCGTGCTCGCCACCAGCGCCTCGGCGGCGCTCCTTCTCGCCGGCTGCGCCGGCTCGGCCGACGCCGGCGAAGGGCAGGAGCCGCAGACGATCACGTTCGCGTATTCCATCGCAGCCGATGCACAGGACTGGTACGAGCAGCTGGCGCAGAGCTACATGGGCAGCCACCCCGGCGTCACGATCGAGATCCAGAAGTACGGGCTCGACGGCTACCCGTCGCTGCTGAACACGCAGCTGAACGCCGGCAACGGCCCCGACGTGTTCTACACCCTGTCGGGCACCGGCCAGAACCCCTCGGTCGGGCCGCTCGCCGAGGCAGGTCTCGTCCTGCCGCTCGACACCGAGGTCCTCGAAGAGGCGCTGCCCGAGGCCGTGCAGGCGGGCTGGGTGTTCGATGGCACGTTCTACGGGGTGCCCACGTCGGTGCAGGTGAACGGTCTCGTCGTCAACGGACCGCTCGCGGAGGAATCCGGCATCGACTGGACCGCCGAGACCTCGGTCGAGGACCTCGCGGCGCAGTGCGGCGACGCCGCCGACGGCGGCCTCGCGGTGCTCGGCCTCGCCGGTGCGGTCCCCACGGCCCCCGCGATCACGGCGCTCGGCTTCGCGGCCAGCACGGTCTACGGCCCGGAGCCCGAGTGGAACGACCAGCGTGCGGCCGGCGACACCACGTTCGCCGAGTCGGACGGCTGGAAGGACGCTCTGCAGGCCGTCAAGGATCTCTACGACGCCGGCTGCATGCAGCCGGGCGCCGAGGGTGCGGGCTTCGACGCGCTCACCAACGGCGTCGCCGGCGGCACCATGCTCGCGTTCGCGGCGCCGAGCAGCGCGACGGTGACGCTGTCGAACGCGTCGGGCGGCGCGCTGAAGATGGACGTGCTGCCGATGCCCGCACCCGATGGCCTCGACCCGAAGATCCTGCTCACCAGCACCGACGGCATCGCGGGTAACGCCAAGACGAAGAGCCCCGAGCTCGTCAAGGACTTCATCCAGTGGTCGGCCGAGCCCGAGCAGGCGGCCATGATGGCCGAGATCCAGGGCACGCTCCCGCTGGGCGGCGACACGGCCGACCTCCCCGAGGCCTACCAGAGCTCGCAGGCGCTCCTCACCGCCGAGGGCACGCGTCCGTACCCGCCGGTCGATTGGCCGAACGGCGCCGTGTTCGACGCGCTCGGCACCGGCGTGACCGGCATCCTCACCGGACAGCTCACGATCAACCAGGTCCTGGAGTCGATGGACAGCGCCTGGGGCTGATCCACCGGGGGAGAGGGCGCGGAGACGAGTCCTCTCCCTCACCCGTTCCTCTGCACAGCTCACAGAAGGCTTCGACGTGCCACCTGCCCGCATTCCGTTCCCCCGACCGAGCCTGCACGAACGCGACCGCCGATGGGCGCGGGTGCGGGAGCTGATGGACGCCGACGACCTCTCAGGGGTCGTCGCCTTCGGCAGCGCGTTCGATCGCACTGACGTGTACCTGGCAGGCGAGGCCATCCCCGGTGGCATCGTCGCGATTCCGCGCGACGGGGATCCCACGCTCATCTCGGGGGTGGGCGCGGTCGCTCTGCTGAGGTTCGACGACCAGGGCCGGAGGCTCGCGGACGCGCGATGGATCGCGGACCTGCGCACCGGACCCCCGCCCTTCCTGATCGCCGAGGTTGTGCGCACGTGGCGTGCCGGTCGTGCGCGCATCGGGTTGATCGGCCTGGGCGGTGCGTCCCCGTTCGGCGGCGGCATCCCGCACGGAGCCTGGGAGATGATCACGGCGGCGACGCCCGAAGTCGAGTGGGTCGACATCACGCTCGCGTTCGCGCGGGCGCGCTTGGTGAAGAGCCCGGAGGAGCAGGACCTCTTCCGCCACGCGGCCGGCATCGGCGAGCAGGCCAGTCAGGTGTTCCTGGATTCTGCGCGTGTGGGTGCGCGCGAGAGCGACGTGTATGCGGCGGTCGAGGCCGAGATCACCCGCCGGGGCGGCCACAGCGCCGGACCAGGGATGATCCTGCGGAGCGGGAACCCCGGCTTCGGCGGTCCGATCGAGTGGGGATGGGCCGGCGGCGAGCCGCCGATCCTCCGGCCGGGCGACGCGATCGGCGCCGAGATCTTCGCGTGCTTCGCCGGACTCGAATCGCAGCAGCAGATGCACGTGCAGTTCGGCGCAGACGACGTGCACCGCCGCCTCGCCGACGCCGCCCGCGCCGCCTACGAGGCGGGCGTCGCCGCGGCGCGGCCGGGCGTCATGTTCTCGGACGTCTACGCCGCGATGCACGCCGAGATCGTCGCGACCGGCGCCTGGATCCGGCCGCCGGTGATCCAGACCGTCTCACCAGGTACCTACAACAGCCCGATGTTCGTCAACGCTCAGGGGCGTGCCGACCTCGACGGCTATCCGATCCCCGGCGTCGTGCCTGCAGACGGCGACGTCGAACTCCGCGCCGGCATGACGTTCGCGTTCCAGCCCGCCGCACTCATCGGACTCCGCCAGGTGTGCCTGGGCGGCGCGGTCCTCGTGACGGATGACGGATGCGAGGAGCTCAACGTGCTCGCCACGCGCTCGCACATCGTCGAGCCCTAGCCGCGGGCAGGTCGCGGCATCCGTGATCCGGCTCAGACCGGCTGCAGCGTACGGCTGTCGACGATGACCTTGCCGAGGGGCATGAGCGAGATCGGGACGAGCTTGAAGCTCGCGACGCCCAGCGGGATGCCGATGATCGTGATGCACAGCGCGATGCCCGTGATGATGTGGCCGATCGCCAGCCACCAGCCGGCGAGGATCACCCAGACGACGTTGCCGAGGAATGAGCCGACGCCCGACGTCGGCTTGTCGACAATCGTGCGGCCGAAGGGCCAGAGGGCGTAGAGGCCGATGCGGAACGAGGCGATGCCCCACGGGATGGTGAGGATCAGGATGCACAGCACCACTCCCGCCAACATATAGCCGAGGAACATCCAGAAGCCCGACAGCACGAGCCAGATGATGTTGAGGAGGGTGCGCATGGGGTCCATCTTGCCCACTCGCGGCTGAAAGCTCTCCCCGGCCAGCCCCCGAGTCTTACGCTCGGGGGATGCGCAGGTCGCGGAAGAACCCCACCGTCGGGGACGTGCTCGGGGAGATCCTGCGCCGCGCAGCGGCTGGGGTTGAGGAGAGCGCCGCCGCAGCCCTGACCGACGAGCCTGACGGCGTGCATCAGCACCGCGTGCGGGTGCGGCGGCTGCGCAGCGTGCTCGGGGGGTTCCGCGAAGCGCTCGACGCACGGGCTGCCGAGCGCGTGCGGGTCGCCTATGCCGAGTGGGGGCGTGAGCTCGGCGTCGTGCGCGACATCGAGGTGCGCGCCGATGTCGCGGAGCAGCTGCTGGAGCGCGCGGAGATCGACGATCCTGCGGTCGTGCATCGGCTCGTCGAGAGCCAGCGCGAGGCCTACCCCGTCGCCCACGAGCGACTCGTGGAGCTCGCGCGCTCGCCGCGGGCGGAGGAGCGCGCGCGGCTGCTGCGGGAGTTCGTCGACTCGGCGGTCGTCGCCGAGCCGGATCGGTCCGCAGCCGACGTGCTCGCCGCCGTGCTCGCGACGCAGGCGCGGCGCGTCGAGAAGGCCGAGGGTCGCCTCGACGGCTCGGACCAGGCGCACCACGAGCTGCGCAAGGCCGCACGCCGCACCCGGTATGTCGCCGAGGCGATCGCCGACGTGGCACCGGACCTGTTCCCCACGCAGGTCGAAGCCATCGCTGATGCCGGCGACGACCTGCACGACGCGCTGGGCGCGCACCGCGACGCGATGCTCCTTGCGCGCCGGGTGTCCCACGAGGGCGCGCTCGCCGGCCGGGCCGGCGAGCTGTCCGACGCGTACGAGACGATCGCCCGCCTCGCACGCGAGGAGGCCGAGGAGCGACTCGAAGAGGTGCCTTCTGCGCTGCGGAAGCTGAAGGAGGCGGCGTCGCGGCTGCCGTGAGGCGCAGCATCCATCGCTCTCCAACCGCGCGATGCGGACGGCATGGGTGTCGGCGCGCGCGCCTAGACTTGACGGGCAATGACGGACGCCAGCACCCCCATCATCGTCGGCAGAGACATCGGCCCTCAGGCCCCCGGCGCACGCCCCGACGACGACCTGCTCGAAGGGCTCAACCCGCAGCAGCGGGAGGCCGTGACCTACCGCGGGCAGGCACTGCTCATCGTGGCCGGCGCGGGCTCGGGCAAGACCAGCGTGCTGACGCGGCGCATCGCCTCGCTGCTGCGAGGCCGCGAGGCGTGGCCGAGTCAGATCCTGGCCATCACGTTCACCAACAAGGCCGCCGGTGAGATGCGCGAGCGCGTCGAGCACTTGATCGGCGACTCGGCGCGCGGCATGTGGATCTCGACCTTCCACTCCGCGTGCGTGCGCATCCTGCGGCGCGAGGCCGAGCAGTTCGGCTTCACCAAGTCCTTCACGATCTACGACTCGGGCGACTCGCGCGCGCTCATCAAGCGCCTCGTCAAGGAGCACGAGGCCGACGCGTTCGGCCTCACGCCCGCGGCCACGCAGTCGAAGATCTCGCGGCTCAAGAACGAGCTGGCGGATGCCGAGTCCTACGCCCGCACGGCCAACATGAGCGACCCTGCCGAGCGCGTGTTCGTCGAGCTGTTCGGTGCGTATCAGCGCGAGCTGCAGAAGGCGAACGCCTTCGACTTCGACGACCTCATCGGGCAGACGGTGTTCCTCTTCCGCGCGTTCCCGCAGGTCGCCGACGTCTACCGGCGCCGGTTCCGGCACGTGCTGGTCGACGAGTACCAGGACACCAACCACGCGCAGTACGCGCTCATCCACGAGCTGACGCGTCCGCCGGGATCAGATGCCGCACCCCTCGCCGCGTCGGGCGGCATGATGATCTTCGAGCCGGAGCCCGCCGCCGAAGAAGGAGCGTCGCTCACCGTCGTCGGCGACTCCGACCAGTCGATCTACGCGTTCCGCGGCGCCGACATCCGCAACATCAGCGAGTTCGAGAAGGACTACCCGGGCGCCAAGGTCGTGCTGCTCGAGCAGAACTACCGCTCGACGCAGAACATCCTGTCGGCCGCGAACGCCGTCATCAGCCACAACTTCGACCGCAAAGACAAGAAGCTCTGGACCGACGTCGGCGAGGGTGAGCAGATCGTCGGCTTCACGGGCTACTCGCAGCACGACGAGGCGCAGTTCGTCGCCGACGAGATCGAGGCCCTGCGCCGCGCCGGCGTGGACTACTCGCAGGTCGCGGTGTTCTACCGCACCAACTCGCAGTCGCGTGCGCTGGAAGAGATCTTCATCCGCTCCGCGCTGCCCTACAAGATCATGGGCGGCACGAAGTTCTACGAGCGCGCCGAGATCAAGGACGCCCTGGCGTACCTCGTCGCTGTCGCCAACCCGGCCGACGAGATGGCGATGCGCCGCATCATCAACCGCCCGCGCCGTGGCATCGGCGACGTGACGATCGAGACGATCTCGCGGTACGCGGCCGACCAGCAGATCACGTTCCGCGACGCGCTCGCGAACTCGTCGGCGCTGGGCGTCGGGCCCAAGATCCAGGCGGCCATCGCGCATCTCGACGCGGTGCTGGCCGAGGCATCCGAGATCATGCTTCCGGCGTCGGGCGAGCTCGCCCCGCCGACCGCGGTCGCCGAGGGCCTGACGCTGCTGCTGAACAAGAGCGGCTACTACGACGCGCTGCGCGCCAGTAAGGACGCGCAGGACGAGGCGCGCATCGAGAACCTCGACGAGATGGTGGCCGTGGCGCGCGAGTTCGCGCGCAACAACCCCGAAGGCACCTTGCTCGACTTCCTGACCGAAGTGGCCCTCGTGTCGGATGCCGACGACCTCGAGGACGCCTCGGGCTCGGTGTCGCTCATGACGATGCACACGGCGAAGGGTCTCGAGTACGACGCGGTGTTCGTCACCGGTGTCGAAGAGGACCTCATCCCGCACCGCATCTCGGCGGGGGAGCCTGGCGGCCCGCAGGAGGAGCGGCGGCTGTTCTACGTCGGCATCACCCGTGCCCGCAAGCGCCTGTACCTGTCGCTCGCGATGACCCGCGCGCAGTTCGGCGAGGTCACGGTCGCGATGCCGAGCCGGTTCCTGCAGGAGATCCCGGCCGAGCTGCTCCACTGGCGCCAGTCGCCGGGCGACGTGAACTCGCGCGGCGGAACGCAGTCGCGCGCGCTGAACGCCCGCCGAGGATCCGGGTCGGGCTCCGGCTTCGGCGCTTCGGGCGGTCGCCGCTACGGCGATGACCTGGTGCCGCTGGCACGGCGCGAGCCGTCGGGCAACCTCGAGCGGTTCGCGAACAAGATCCCCGCCAAGGTGCGCGACAACGGCGACCTCGAGCTGGCGCCGGGCGACCGCATCCGTCACGACGACTTCGGCGAGGGCCGCGTCGACGCCGTCACCGGCGAGGGCGCGAAGCGCGTCGCCCACGTGCGGTTCGACTCCGCCGGCCCGAAGAAGCTGCTGATCAAGATCGCCCCGATCTCCAAGCTCTGACACGGTGGCTCGGCCTCGGGCGCAACCCGGGGTGGGCTCCTCAGCGATCGCTGCCCTCGACCAGCAGGTGGTGGTGCGCCAGGCGGCGGAGCGCGAGCATCACCGGCTCGTATAGCGCGGTGCCGAGCACCGCGTACGGAACCGCCTCGGCGCGCGGCATGCCGGTCATCGGCGCGAGCTCCTCGGTCGCGACCTGGCGCATCGCGTCGCTGTAGCGGCGGAGAACGGTGGGGGAGGCATCCAACCCCGCCGCATCCAGGGCCTGCAACGCCTCGTCGAGCTGGGGGACCGCGGTGAAGTCGGGGTCATACGTGAGGCCGAGTTCGTCGATGGCCTCCCGTGCTCGCGGATAGTCGTCGCGGTCGGACTCGACGTACGGGGGAAGCGCGCTCACCGCGCGCCCGAGGGTCGCGATGGGGTCGTCCTCCGGGGCGTCGATGAGCGCGAGGATGTCGCGCACGCGTGACAGGGGGAGTCCGCGCACGTCAGCGAGGGCGCTGATGAGCCTCAGGCGAGTCAGGTGCTCCTCCCCGTACTCGGCGCGCGTCGTCGAGAGCGCCTCGCCCCGCGGCAGCATGCCCTCGCGGATGTAGAACTTCACGGTGGCCACGGGAACCCCGCTGCGCTCCGACAGCTCCGAGATCTTCATGAGGCGGCCCCCTACGTCTTGACATTGGATACTATAGCTATCCAATATTGGAGAGCGAAACTATCCAACGGAGGTCACGATGGACCCGATCCTCACGATCGTCGCCGGAGCGACGATCCTCACCGTCATCGGCATCATGTCGGGCGGCACCTTCCTGCTGCGGATCGCGACGCGCGGTCTGCCCTTCAACGGGCTGCAGAAGACCTTCTTCCGCGCCGGGCACGCGCACGCCGGCGTGCTCGTGATCCTGGGGCTCGTGAGCCTCCTCCTGGTGTCGGCGGTCGGCGTCCCCATGCCGTGGCAGTGGGCATCGGTCGGCGTGCTCGCGAGCGCGCTTCTCATCCCCGGCGGATTCTTCCTGTCGGTGCTGGGACGCGATCCGCAGCGCCCCGGTCGCGCGATCGCTCTCCTGTGGGCCGGCGTCGTCGTGCTCGCGGCATCCCTTCTCGCCGTCGGCATCGGGGTGATCGTCGCCGGGGTCTCCGCGCTGAGCTGACCCGTGGAGGTGCCGAGTCGCATCCGATCCGGAGGGACGCGTCGCCGCGGCGGGTTAGGCTCGCACAATGGCCTTGTTCTCGCGCCGTCCGAAGAAGCCCGCCGAGCAGCCGCCGACCTCCCCCGAGCCCGCACAGGCTGAGGACGTCGCGGCCGAGATCGCACCCGATGGAGCGGTCGCTCCCTCCGCATCTGCGGAGGCTCCGGCAACGGATGCGCCCGTTTCCGAGGCGGATCGTGCCGCCTCGACGGCCCAGTCAGGCCCCGTGCCCGGCGCGCCCGCTGATGAGGGGGCGACGGATGCTGCAGCATCCGTGTCCATCTCCGTCTCGTCGTTCGGCGGGCTCGGGGTGCCGCCTGCGGCGTCTCAGCCGGTTCAGCCGGCCCAGCCGCGCGAGCCGCAGGCCGACGAGACCGTCCCGCCGGGACCGCAGCCGCGCATGGGTGTGCGGGAATGGATGCGCACGGCGCCCGAGCAGACCGAGACGGTGCCGGGGCTGCGCGACAACGTGCTGCTGCGTGCCGCGCTCGGGCGGATCGGCGACGCTCCGGCGTCGCAGGCGCTGCTCGACGTCGCGCGGCAGCTGATGCAGGGGCATCTGTTCCTGCGGGTCAAGGGCGACGCCCGGGCGCTCCTCGCCGAAGGCAAGGGGCTTCCGCTCGCGATTGCGAACTCCGGGGAGCGCACGTTCGCCCTGGTCTACTCGAGCGGCGCCGCGCTCCAGGCGAGCGTCAAGGCCGACGGCGACGTCGAGACGTCGGCGATGGGTCAGCCCGTGCTCACGGTGCTGCGGCACGTGTTCGCCAGTTCCTACGACGGGATCATCATCGACCCCGCGTCCGCGCCGTCTCGCGCCGTGCTCCCGAAGGAGCTCCTCGAGCGGGCGGTCGAACAGGCCGATCCGCAGCTGACCGTGAAGACCCGTCTTGCGGCGGAGCGCACCCCCGAGATGAACGGGAAGGTGGCGGAGGCGCTCACCCGTGTGCCGCTGTGGGTCGCGGTGGGGGTTGCCGAGAGCGGCGCGCCCGGCCTGGCGGAGGGGCGCGATGCGGAGGGGCGTCGCTTCCTCGAGGTGTACTCGCACCCGCTCGAGATCGCCGTCATGGGTCGTGGTGACAACGCCGGTCCGATCACCGGGGCACAGCTCGCGAAGGCGCTGCGCAGCGACGACGGGATCACCGGGGTGGTCGTCGACCCCGCGGGGCCCTGGATCCGGCTCAGCCGCGAGGACCTCGCGCCGGTGCTCGCTCTCGCCGACTGAGGCTTCCCGCCGGGCGAGGGGTTGACACGCCCGCATCCGTGCGTACTCTATTCAACATAGGCGTTGATAAAGGGATGCGTTGAGCAATGGACGATGACCGACTCGATCGAGCGTTCGTGGCGCTCGGCGACCCGGTGCGCCGTGCGATCATCGCGCGCCTGAGTCGCGGGCCGGCCACGGTGGGGGAGCTCGCCGAGCCGTTCCCTATCACGATGCAGGCGGTCTCGCGTCACATCCGGGTGCTCGAAGACGCCGGGCTCGTGACGAGGTCGCGCGATGCACAGCGCCGGCCGGTCCACCTCGACGCCGCGGCGCTCGAGCAGCTCACCGCGTGGATCGACCGCTACCGGCTCGACGCCGAGCGCGCGTACCGGCGGCTGGACGCGGCGCTCGCGGCGGCAGCATCCGATCACTCGAAACCCCCTCGCACGACCGACACGAAGGAGAAGGAATCATGAGCAACCCGCTCATCATCGAAGCCGTTCCGGGGACGTCGTATGCCGACATCACGCGGGAGTTCGACGCGCCCGTCGCGGCGCTGTTCCGGGCGCACGCCGATCCGGAGCTGTTCCAGCAGTGGATCGGACCGGGCGAGGAGCGCACCGAGATCACCCACTGGGATTTCCGCACCGGCGGCGGCTACCGCTTCGTGCAGCGCGACAAGGATGGCGAGTACGCGTTCCGCGGCGTCTTCCACACGGTGCGCGAGAACGAGCTGATCATCCAGACGTTCGAGTTCGAGGGCTGGCCCGACGAGGTCAGCGTCGACTGCATCCGCTTCGAGGCGCTCGAGGGCGGCCGGTCGCGGATCGTCGACCACAGCGTGTTCTCGACCGTCGAGGTGCTCGAGAACATGCAGTCCGAGGGCATGGAGCGTGGCATGCGCGAGGGCTACGACAAGCTCGACGAGATCCTCGCCGCGGAGGGTTGAGCCATGGGCAAGGTGGTGACGTCGGCGTCGATGTCGCTGGACGGCTTCGTCGCGCACGACGACAACGATCCGGGGCGCCTGTTCGACTGGTACGAGGCCGGCGACGTCGAAGTGCTCACCGCGAGTGAGCCGGCGGCGTTCCACCTCACCGAGGCCAGCGCCGACTACTGGCGCAGCTTCATCGGGGAGCTCGGATGCCTCGTGGTCGGCCGCCTGCTGTTCGACATCACCGACGGGTGGAGCGGTGTGCACCCGCTCGGCGTGCCGTTCGTCGTGCTCACGCACGAGGCGCCGACCGGCTGGGCCCATGCCCACACGGGGAACGCGCACTTCGTCACCGACGGGATCGAGGCCGCCGTCGCGAAGGCCCGGGAGCTGGCGGGCGACAAGACGGTCGCGGTGGCCGCGGGCACGGTCGCGGGCCAGGCGCTCGCGGCCGGGCTCGTCGACGAGGTCGCGATCGACCTCGTGCCGGTCGTGCTCGGCACCGGCCACGCGTACTTCGCAGAGGTCGATGCCGCCGCCGTGAAGCTCGGAGACCCCACGGTCATCGTGCCGAGCACGCGCGTGACGCACATGGTGTTCCCGGTCGAGCGGTGAGCGGGGTGACGGATGTCGCGGACGCCCGCTAGCGTCTGATCCATGGCGTCCCCGCGGATCACCCTCACCGTGCCCGGCCCCGACGGCGATCGCGAGGTGGGGATCTCGAATCCCGACCGGGTGATCTGGCCGGAGGTCGGCATCACGAAGCGCGAGCTCGCGGAGTACCTCGTCGCGGTGCGGGCGCCCTTCCTCGCCGCCAACGGCGACCGCCCCGTCTCGCTCGAACGGTTCCCCGAGGGCGTCGACGGCGAGCGGTTCTACTCGAAGAACCCGCCGAAGGGGGCGCCGGCCTTCGTCGAAGCCCAGACCGTCACGTACAACAGCGGGCGGCGGCATCCGCAGATCATCCTCACCGAGATCGCCGCGGCCGTCTGGGCCGTGCAGATGAACACGATCGTCTTCCACCCGTGGGCGTCGCTGACGGCGAACACCGACAACCCGGTCGAGCTGCGCATCGACCTCGATCCGCAGCCGGGAACGGATTTCAGGGATGCTGCCGCCGTCGCCCCCGCGATGCGCGACGTGCTCGCCGAGGCGGGTCTGACGGCGTTCCTCAAGACCAGCGGCAATCGCGGCATCCACGTGTTCTGCCCGATCGAGCCGGAGTGGGAGTTCCTCGACGTGCGGCACGCGGTCATCGCCGCCGGCCGCGAGCTCGAGCGGCGCCTCCCCGACAAGGTGACCATGAACTGGTGGAAGGAGGAGCGCGGCGAGCGCATCTTCATCGACTTCAACCAGGCGAACCGCGACCGCACGATGGCCGGCGCCTACAGCCCGCGGGCGCTGCCGAGCGCGACAGTGTCGACGCCGCTCACGTGGGACGAGCTGGAGGCCGGGGTCGACCCGTCCGCGTTCACGGTACGCACGGTTCCGCAGCGCCTGGCCGACGTCGGCGACCCGTGGGCGGACTTGCTCGCCAAGCCGGGGCGCATCGACACGCTGCTGGAGTGGTGGCAGCGCGACCTCGACGACGGGCTCGGCGAACTGCCGTTCCCTCCGGACTTCCCGAAGATGCCCGGCGAGCCGCCGCGCGTGCAGCCGAGCCGAAAGAACGAGGCGAACTGGCCGAAGGACGGGGGCTGAGGGGCACACCCGGTCACGAGGCAGAGCGGTCTGCAGACCTCACCCGGAGTCTTTGGGCAGGTCGGCGAGGAGCAGGGCAGCGAGCCCCACGGCCGTCGAGCTCGCATAGCCGTGATTGCCCCGCGGATCGTCGATCGCGACCTCGGACGCGATCACGGCCACGGCGTCCCTGACGGGATCGACGACCACCGCCGTCCCGCCCTCGCCCTGGGCGTAGAACACGCCGCGCTGCGGGTCGACCCACCACTGGTAGCCGTAGCTGATCGTCCCGTACCCGATCGTGGCGACGACGGGAGTGGTCGCCTGGACCGCCCAGGTCGCCGACACGATCTGCTCATCGCCCCAGACGCCTTCGTCGAGCATGAGCTGGCCGATGCGCACGAGGTCGGTCGGGTGGAGCCGCAGATGCGTGTAACCGAGGTTCACCCCCTGCGGGTCGGCGGGCCAGGCGACGTCCGCCTGCTCGTACTCCTGAAGTAGGACCGCAGGGTCGCTCCCGGGCGAGAACCGCTCCTCCCACAGCGGCGCGACATCGATGTCGAGCGGGTCGAACAGCACCGCCTGTGCGAAGCGGAGGGGTGACATCCCGGTTGCCTGCGCGACGACGGCGGCGAGGATGTGCGTGCCCATGTCGGAGAACAGGAACCGGCCGTCGCCCGGCCCGCGGGCCGCGCGATCCGCCAGGATCGCGGTGACCCAGTCGGGCTGCGCGTACAGGTCGGCGGGGGTGCCGCGGATGTCGCGCTCCTCGGACGTCGGGGCGAAGTTCGCCGTATGGGTGAGCACGGCCTTGAGCTGGATGGCCGCGGTCTCCGGTGTGAGGACGGCCGCGTAGCCGGGCAGCAGCTGACCGAGGGTCGCGTCAACTCCCGAGATGAGTCCCCGATCGATGGCGATTCCGACGAGGGTCGAGGTCACCGCGCGCGTGACGCCGCGCACGTCCCACGTGTCCTCGGCGGTTCCCTGCTGGTACTGCTCGTAGACGAGTTCGCCGTGCTGCTGCACGAGCACCGCCCGGACCGCATCCTCGCCGTAGAGCGTGCCGAAGACCGAGTCGATGTCCTCACGGATCGCGTCGGCCGGCGGCGTCGGCTCGGGGAGTGAGGACGCCGGGGACGAGCATCCCGCCACCAGCAGCGCCACGATCACGACGCACATCGATCCGACTCGCGTGCCGTATCGACCGCGAGAGCGCCGGTGGTCGAGGCGGGCCATGGGATGCCTCCGTCAGCAGTGACCCTGACCGCACGGTACACCCGCGCCGAGCAGGCGAACAGAGCACGGCCCGCGGCATCCGTTCGCCGCCGAAGGCGTCAGACCAGGACGTCGGCCAAGTCGTACGCGGCGACCACCTCGAGCTGCTCGTACGTGCACGAGCGCGGGTCGCGGTCGGGGCGCCAGCGCTCGAACTGCACGGTGTGGCGGAAGCGCCAGCCTTCGAGCTGGTCGTAGCGCACCTCGAGCACGCGCTCGGGGCGCAGCCGCACGAACGACGAGTCGGCACGACCCGCCTGGAAGCGCGACTTCTCACCCTCGCCGCGGAGCGCCTCGCCGTCGGCGTCGCGCTCGACGAGGGGGGCGAGCTCGTCGATGAGCTCGAGCCGGCGGGCGTTGCTCCACGCGGCCACGCCGCCGACGGGATAGAGCGTGCCGTCCTCGCCGTACAGGCCGACGAGCAGCGAGCCGACGCCCTCGCCGGACTTGTGGATGCGATAGCCCAGCGCCACGACATCGGCCGTGCGCGCGTGCTTGATCTTGAACATCGTGCGCTTGCCCGGGGCATAGGGCTGATCGAGCGGCTTCGCGACCACGCCGTCGAGCCCGGCGCCTTCGAACTCGGCGAGCCAGCGGCGGGCGAGGTCTGGGTCGTCGGTCGTGCGCGTGACGTGCACGGGGTCGGGCACATCGCGCAACAGGTCGACGAGCGTCTGCCGCCGCGTCTCGAACGGCTCGTTCTGGAGGTCGCGGTCGCCGACGGCCAGCAGGTCGAACGCGATGAACATCGCCGGCGTCGTCTCGGCGAGCATGTTGACCCGGGATGCCGCGGGGTGGATGCGCTGCGACAGCGACTCCCAGTCGAGCCGGCGTCGCCCGTCGCGGTCGATCGGCACGACGATCTCGCCGTCGAGAAGACACGGCTCGGGCAGGAGCCGTGCGAACGCCTCGACGAGCTCGGGGAAGTACCGCGTCAGCGGCTTCGCGCCGCGCGACCCGATCTCGACGTTCTCGCCGTCCCAGGAGACGAGGGCGCGGAACCCGTCCCACTTCGGCTCGTAGCTCAGCCCGCCCGCCGCCTTCGCCGGATCGGGAACGTCGGGAACGGACTTCGCGAGCATCGGCGCTGGGATCTCGTACGGCATGCGTCTCATCCTGCCGTTCCCCGCCGACACCCGACACCCCGCGCCGGCTTCTTGCCGAGTCGCCACAACACGCCCGAACGGCACGGGCCCACCCGGCGCGTTGTGGCGACTCGAGGGTAATGAGTGCAGGCGGGGACGGATGCTGCGGACCCGGGGCAGAGCCCGGGTCAGCCCGACGTCGGGGCCGACGTCGAGGCCGACGCGGACGTCGGGGCCGACGCCGACGCGGACGCGGCGTAGAGCGCGGCGGCCTCGGCGCGGTTGGCGGCGCCGATCTTCGCGAGGATCGCCGACACGTGCACCGACGCGGTCTTCGGGCTGATGAACAGGCGCTGCCCGATCTGCGGGTTGGTGAGGCCTTCGGCGATGAGCTCGAGCACCTGCAGCTCGCGCGGCGTGAGAGTCGTGATGACGCCGCCCTCGCTCACCTCGTCGGCCGCGGTGGGCGTGAGGCGGGCGTGTGCGGCGAGCTCCGCCGCCCATCGGCCCACGCGAGCCACCCCCTCGGAGGGCGCCGTCGCGACGATCTCCGTGAGCAGTTCCGCGGCCGCGTCGCGGTCCCCGGCGTCGAGAAGGGCGAGGGCCAGGCGGCAGCGTGCGAGCTGCCGGTGCCACACGGCCAGGAGGTCGTCGGCCGGCGCGCCGATGAGCGAGCGCCACACGGCGACCCTGTGCTCGGGGGTGCCGTCGGCATCGGCGAGAAGTGCCCTGACGAGGTCGGCGTGCGCCTCGGCCGCCGCGTGGTCGGGCCACGTCTCGACCTTCGCGGCCAGCCGGTCGCGGAGCTCCCGGTCGGCCGGGCGGCCCGGGACGAGGGTGAGAAGCGCCGCTGTCACCACCGCGTGGCGGCGCACCGCCGCCGCGCCGGTCTCGGCGTCGGCGATGTCGAAGACGTCGGCGAGGACCCCGGCGAGCACATCCGGCGATGCGTCTGCGCTCGCCCCGCGCAGGGTGAGCAGCGCCTCTGCGCGCTCGACCGCCCACCACCCGCGCTTGTCGGGGAACCGTCGCCGCGAGTCCTCGATCGTGGCGCGGTCGGCCAGGAGGAGCTCTGCCCGCTCGGCGTCGCGATCGTCCCACGTCAGGTGCGAGGCCAGCAGCCGGACGATGGACGCGCCGTGGAGCGGGTTCTTCATCAGCCGTCGAGCCCGCAGCGCGTAGCGCCGTGCTCCCTCGGGGCGTCCGGTCGCGAACAGCGCGACGGCGAGTGAGTACGCGAGCCCCGAGCCCGACCCCCGTTCGATGCCCGCTCGGGTGACGTCCTCGTAATGCTGGGTGCCGACGACGACGGCCTCGTCGAATCGCCCGACGCGCGCCAGCATGTCGGTGAGGGCCGCACCCGCGTACGCCCGCATCGGCGGGTCGATCGACAGCGTCACCGCGCGCTGCAGCGGCGCCAATGCCCTCGGCTCATCGTCCTCGTCGCCGGCGATGCGCCACGCCTCGACGGTCAGCGCGACCGAGAGCGCGGCGTCGTCCCCGGCTTCCTCGGCCAGTGCGATCGCGCGCGCCGCATGGGCGGCGGCATCCGTTCCATGCTCCTCGAGGGCGATGTTGGTGAGCACGCGTGACAGCAGGATGCGCGCGCGGGGGTCGTCGAGGCCCTCCAGCAACGAGACGGCCTTCTCGAGATCCTCGGCACGCCCTCGGTGCTCGGCGTTGTACGTCTGCACGAATCGCTGCCGCAGCAGCGCCGCGCGCGTGAGCGGGTCGTCAGGACACACCGCGAGACCCTCGTTCGCCGATCGCAGCGAACGCTCGGCGTCACCCAGATCGTGCCAGGCTTGCGCGGCATCGAGGTGCAGCTCGGGGAGCGTCGTGCCGGCGCGGGTCTCGGCATCCGGAACCTGGTCCCAGAGCTCCGTGAGGCGCTCGGCGAGCTTCGCCGACGTCGCCGGCGAGAATCGCGATCTGGACCGTTCCAGCGCGGCGACGGTGGCATCGAAGGCTGCGGGGAGGTCGCGCGCCGCGAGCCAGTGCTCGGCGACCGCCGACGCGTCGTCGGGGGAGTCGCCGCGATGGTCGCGCAGGTGCTCGGCGTAACGGCGATGAACCCGCACGCGCTCGCTCGGGAGCATCTCTGCTTCGACCGCTTCGCGCGTGAGTGCGTGCCGGAAGGAGTAGCCGGGACCGTCGGCGACGATGACCCGGGTGTCGATGGCCTCGCGCACGGCATGATCGAGCGCGTTCTCGTCGAGCGCGGTCACCGCCGCGAGCACGTCGTCGTCGACGTGCACGCCGCCCGCGGCCATCGTGCGCACGGCCTGCTGCGCCTCGTCGCCGAGCCGGGCGTAGCGCGCGAGCACCAGCTCGCGCAGCGTGTCGGGCAAGGCGCGGTCGCCGAGATCGACGAGCTCCTCGACGAGGAACGGGATGCCGCCGCTGCGCTCCGCGAGCGCCTCGACGACGCGCGGGTCGAGGCCGCTCGCCAGCTGCGCGACCTGCTCGGCGACCTCGTCGGGCGTGAGCGGCGTCACCTCGACGCGCACGACGGAACGGGTGCGGTCGAGCTCGGCCAGCACGGGCCGCAGCGGGTGGAACCGGTCGATGTCGTCGGAGCGGTACGTCGCGACGATGGTCAGCCTGCGGCCCCGGAGCGTACTGGCCAGGGTCTTGAGCAGGGCCATGGTGGCAGCATCCGCCCACTGCAGGTCTTCGAGCACGACGACCACGTGGCGGCGCTGCGACAGGCGCTCGAGCAGCACCTCGATGGCCTCAGCGAACTCGCCGGCCGGCTCATCGCCCTCGGGAGACTCGTCGGCGATGCCGGGCACCAGCGCGGCGAGGCTCGCGATCGCGGCTGCCGAGCCCGCGGCGTCCCGCAGCGCCTCGGTGCCGACCGCGGCGTGCAGATCGCGCAGCACGCGACGCACCGGGCCGAACGCCGCGCCGATGGGGCCGAGGTCGACGCACTGCCCGAACGCGATGACGGGTGCGTCGTCGGGGCGCGCGCCGAGTGGATCGGCGGTCACGAGCGCGAGGAACTCCTGCACCAGTCGCGTCTTGCCGACCCCCGCCTCACCGCGCACGACGACGGTGCGCGGGACTCCGCCCACGCCGGCGTCGTACGCCTCGAGCAGGGCGGCGAGCTCGGTGTGCCGGCCGACCATGCGCGGGCTCGAGGGGAGAGCGGGCATGGTCATATCGTGGCACCTTCGCCGCGTCGGCGGACCCTCATCGCGTGGCGACGGGCGTCGCGCGCCGGGCGGAGCGGTGCGGCCACCAGGAGTGGTGATGAGTGGATGCCGCCGACGCGCGTCGTGTGGCCGGCGCCGAGGGGGTCTCGGCGTCGTGCTCCGCGTGCTGCGCGAGCAGGGCCACCTCTCGACGCAGGTCCTCCGCGCGATGCGCGTTGAGCACCGAGGCGAGGTACGTGGTGTCGTTCATGTGCGTCTCCTGTCGAGCGACCGCTGCTGCGGGCTTCTTACAGGTACGACTGTCCTCGCTAAGGGGTCGGCCGCTCATCGGGCGGATGCCCTATTCGCGGCATCCACGTCCTCAGATCGGGTTCGGGGGCGCATCAGGGGCCCGTGCGTCAGAAGAAGGCGAAGCCGGTACCGGCTTCGCCCTCTTCGTGCGCACTCGCGTGGACGGTTCGGGGTGTGCGCCCCCCGGTCTGTGGAATCGCGGTCAGTGACCCGCGATGGCCGTGGCACCCGCACCGTGGTGCAGAACCCCGCGGAACCAGGCCGCCAGCGACTGCCCGGCAGGCCGAGCCGGCGACTGCCCGCGCTCGCGGTGGGCGCGCATCATCTCGTTCTGGCGGACGAGGTCTTCGGCGCGGTGCTGGTCGAGGATGTAGCCGGTGAAAGTCGTGTCGTTCATGGGTCTCTCCTGTCTGCGGCGGAACTCGGATCGGTTCCGGTTGTGCTGACAGGTACGACTTTCCTCGCTAAGGCGGGTGCCCCTCATCGGGCGATCGCCTTGTCTTGACGGCCGCAGGTACCTTAGTCCGGCCACCCAGCGTCTTAAGCCGGCGTCGAACGCCTCAGGCGAAGGCGCTCATGCCCGTGATGTCGCGGCCGATGAGCAGCGCCTGGATGCTCTCGGTGCCCTCGTACGTGTGGATCGCCTCGATGTCGGCGAGGTGCTGCATGACGCCGTTCTCGAGCAGGATGCCGTTGCCGCCGAGCATGTCGCGGGCGGTCGACGCGATCCGGCGCGCGGCGCGGGTGTTGTGGTACTTCGCGAGCGAGGCCTGCGTCGGACGCAGCTCGCCGCGCTCCTCGAGATCGGCCATCCAGCGGCAGTACAGCTGCATCGCCGTGAGCTCCTCGAGCATGTTCGCGAGGCGCTCCTGCACCATCTGGAACTTCGCGAGGGGCTTGCCGAACTGGATGCGCTGCTGCGAGTACGCGAGCGCCGCCTCGTAGCAGGCGGTCGCGTGGCCCAGCGCCGACCACGCGACACCCGAGCGGGTCGAGTACAGCACGGTCGAGGCATCCTTGAAGCTCTTCGTGCCCGGCAGCACCGCATCGGACGCCACGCGCACGCCGTCGAGACTGATATGCGCCTGATGGATGCCGCGCAGCGACGCCTTGCCGGCGATCACGGTGCCCGTGTACCCCGGGGTGTCCTGCTCGACGACGAAGCAGCGCACCGCACCGTGGAACTCGTCGTCGTCGGCCTCGACGCGCGCCCACACGAACGTGATGCCGCCCGAGGCGCCGTTGCCGATCCACTTCTTCGCGCCGTCGATCACCCACTCCTGCGTTGCGGCGTCCCACCGGGCCACCGTCTCGAGAGACACGGAGTCCGATCCGTGGTCGGGTTCGGTGAGGGCGAAGGATGCCGCGACCTCGCCTCTGGCGACCGGCACCAGCCAGCGCGCCTGCTGCTCGTCGCTGCCGAACAGCGCGAGCGTGCGGAGGGCGAGACCGCCCTGGACGGCGAGCACCGTGCCGAGCGAGCCGTCGCCGCGGGAGATCTCCATGTTCACCAGGCCCGCCGCCAGCGGCGAGAAGCGGGTGAGCACCGGATGCACGATGCCGTCGTTGAACAGGTCCAGCTCGCCGCCGCGCATCGCGATGTCGAGCGGGTACTCGCCGGCGTCCCAGGCGTCCTGCATGCGCGTGCCCACCTCGTCGACGTAGGCCTGCGCGCGCTCCCACACCTCGCGATCGGCGGCGGGGATGTCGGCGAACACGGCGTAGTAGTCGGTGCCGCGCCGGCGGGTGACGTCGTAGCCCTCGACGCGCTGGCCGGGGCGGGGCTGGAAGTCGGTCACGATCGGACTCCTGGCGTGTGGGTGTGCGGTGGTGCGGTATCCGATTCTCGTGGAACTGAATCCCACGATCAATAGTACTCAGTGTCATGTGCCGCGCCCGGAATGTCTGCGTGCGCACCGCCCGCCCCCGCTGCTAGCTTCTCGAGCATGGAACTGGTCCGGTTCTCGGCGCCCGCACACCTCGACGATGCGGGGCCGGGGTCGGACTTCCCCGATCGGTGGCACGACCTCGTGAGCGGGCTGATCGCCGCGTCGACCGAGGTGAGCGGGCGCGGCGCGTACGTGAACCCGGTGCTGCGTCCCGGGAGACGCGATCGCGAGCGGGCGATCACCTGGACGGGGCTCTCGAGGCCGCTGCTCATGGAGCATCGCGACGATCGTCGTGCCGCGTACGCGGCGGCGGAATCGCGCGAGGTGCAGATCGAGTACCTCGAGTGGCACGTCGAGAAGGTGGACGGCAGGATCGCGCGCGTCACCTTCACCACCGAGACGCCGGAGTATTGGATGCTGCTCGCCGAGGTGCACCCCGACACCGTGCTCGCGCTCTACCGGCGACTCGTCTCGCCGGCTGTCGCGGCGCAGGACCTCTTCCCCGACGGCGGCGAGTACGACCCCCGGAACCGGTGGAACACGACCGACGGCATCGTGCACTACGTCATGCCCATCAACTCGATGGGCGACCTGCTCGGCGTCTCGCAGGAGAGCGAGCCGTCGCAGCACGCCGTCGACGGCTACGACGCCCTGCCGTACTCGCGGGCGACCGGGGCCGACGCCCGCATCAACTTCGACGTCTGGGCGATGTCGCGGCAGGGGCTGTCGGTCGCCACGGCGGATCCGCCTGGGCTCTACATGATCGGCTGGGACGACTCGGGCTGGACGAAGCCCGACGGGACGCCGGTCGGCGACTACTGGACGATCGAGCGCGGCGCGCAGGGCGCGGCGCTCCGGGTTGCCTACGAAGTGCCGGCAGGCGAGGGGTTCCTGGTGGGCGACATCCGCATCGGCGGGCGGCCGATCGAGTTCGGCGGCCAGATCGCCGAGCACATCACCATGTCGGCGCACGTCGTGAGCGGGGGAGCGGCATGAGCGGCGAGGGAGCGCACGCGCTCGCGGGGCTCATGGCGGGCGGCGTCCCGCGGCTTTCGGGCATCGAGCTGCCCGCGCCGGAGCCCGGGCCCGTCGCACGCGCGCTCGCGGCGGACGCGTTCCCGGAGGGAGAGCCGCGGTTCGATCCGGCGACGACCGCCGACATCCAGGGCAACGTCATCCCCGGGTTCAACAAGGACCACCAGCGGTTCCTGTTCCTGCGGATCGAAGACGTCGAACGCTCCCGCGGCTGGCTCACATGGCTCGCGCCGCGCCTCAGCAGCATGCAGGAGGTGCTGGACTTCCGTCGCGAGTTCCGGCGGGAGCGACTGCGGACGGGCGTCACCGTGCCCGCGACACCCGCCACCTGGGTCGCCTTCGCGCTCTCGGGACCGGCCGTCGCGAAGCTCCTGGGCGACGAGGCGCGGGACGCGATGAGCGATGAGGCGTTCCGGCAGGGACTCGCCGCGCGCTCGACCTACCTCGGAGATCCGGCGGACTCCGCGGAGCCCGGACACCGGGCCGGCTGGCGCGTCGGAGGCGAGGAATCGGAGGCCGACTTCCTCGTCACGGTCGCCGCCGATTCCGCCGCGGATGCCGACGCCGAGGCATCCGTGATCCTCGAAGAGGGTGCGCGGAACGGGGTGTCGGTGCTCTTCGCTCAGGCGGGCGAGAACTTGCCGGGCAACCTCGGCGGACACGAGCACTTCGGCTTCAAGGACGGCGTCTCGCAGCCCGGTGTGCGGGGCGCGTCGGCCGACGGCGAACTGCTCGCCCCGCGCTACCTCGCCCCGCGCGACCCGCACGCGCGCCTGTTCGGTAAGGCGGGTCAGCCGCTCGTCTGGCCGGGTCAGTTCGTGCTCGGGATGCCTCGGCAGAACCCCGCCGACCCGCTCGTGCCTGCCGGTGAGGAGGGGGTGTTCCCCGACTGGGCGCGTCTCGGCTCGTACCTCGTCTGCCGGCGCCTAGCCCAGGACGTCCCCGCGTTCTGGGACTTCGCGGCCGCCGCGAGCGCCGAGTTCGGCACGGACCCGGTGCACTTCGCCGCGCTGATGGTCGGCCGCTGGCCCAGCGGCGCACCGGTCTCCCGAACCCCGGAGAGCGACGACCTCGACCTCGCCGGCGACGAGTTCGCGAACAACCACTTCCAGTTCGACGACGACACGAAGATGTGGACGCCGGAGGCCGGCCTCCTGGACGGGGGCTACGGCGGCGACGGGCACCCGAAGGCACGGGCCGACGTCTTCGGCGACGTGTGCCCGATGGCGGGGCACATCCGCAAAGTGAACCCGCGCGACAGCGGCACCGACTTCGGCGCGCCCGCCGACACGATGCTGCGGCTGATGCTGCGGCGCGGCATCCCGTACGGACCTGTGCTCGCGGGTGTCGCCGATCCGTCACCGGAGCTGGTCGCCGCCGAGCGCGGACTCATGTTCGTCGCGCACATGGCGTCGATCGAGGACCAGTTCGAGTTCGTCACACGGCGGTGGGCGAACTCCGCACTCCAGCCCAACGCCGGCGGCCACGACCCGATCATCGGCCAGGCGGACGTCCACGGCGCTCGCGACCGCTCGTTCGAGATGCGCACGCCGTCGGGCGAGGCGAAGAGGTTCGTCCTCGACCGCGAGTGGGTGACGCCGACCGGTGGCGGCTACTTCTTCGCCCCGGCCATCTCGGCCGTGGGTGGGCACCTCGCCACGGGCGCGGAGGGACGAGGGCCGGTCCGGGCGCCCGGATAATGAGGAGGTGGAGCCGTGGGAGATGCGCGAGTGGTACGCCGACTTCCTCGATGCGTGCAACCGCCACGACCTCGATGCGATCCGTTCGTTCCTCGATCCCTCGGTGCGCCGAGCCCACCTGCCGGCGGGCGCGGACGCCTGGATCGACGACCTGGCGGACCTGTTCGACGCGTTCCCGGACTGGCGGTGGCGGCGCATCCAGCTCGTCGCCGAAGACGACCGCCTCGCCGCCCACGTGCGCGGCAGCGGCACCCAGGTGGGGGCGTTCCGCGGCGTCGCGCCGACCCGCCGGCACGTCAACGTGGCCGAGTTCTCGATGTACCGGGTGGTCAGCGGGCGCATCACCGAGTACTCCGGCTCGGATGCGCGATTCGAGCTTCTGGACCAGCTGAGCGGATCGCCGGCCGGCCGCTGACAGCCTCTGGTCCCGTGTCGGCCTCGGCCGCCATAATGGCGGCGTGAGCGAGATCAAGACCCAGGCGACGGACGCGGATGTGTCGGCGTTCCTCGAGGCGGCGACGCCGCAGCGACGGCGCGACGACGGACTGGCCCTGGCGGAGATCTTCCGCGAGGTGACCGGGGCGGAGCCCGTGATGTGGGGTCCGTCGATGGTCGGGTACGGCAGTTACCGGTACGTGTCTCCGTCCGACCCCAAGCGGCAGGGCCAGTGGCCGAAGACCGCGTTCTCGCCGCGCAAGGCGCAGCTCTCGCTCTACGGGCTGAAGGACCTGCCCGAGGGAGCCGAGCTGCTGCCGGAGCTCGGAAAGTACACCGAGGGTGCGGGCTGCGTGTACGTCAAGAAGCTCGACGACATCGATCTCGGCGTCCTGCGGCGGCTGATCGCCATCGCGTGGGGGCGCGGCGACGACCCGCTGCCCTAACCCGCCTGCTCGTCGAACTCGCGTCGCAGATACTTCGGCGCCTGCACGCGCCACGCCTCGGTGACCAGCTCGGCGAGGTGGTCACCGTCGATGCCGGCCATGCGGAACGCGATCTTCGGTTCGCCCCAGGGCGTCGTCGTGCGGAGGAACACGTCGGGTTCCATCTCGACCAGGGCCAGGGCGTCGATCGGGTCGGCGACCTTGACCCCGACGACGAGCTCGGACGCGATGATGGCCCGCACGTCGTCGGGGATGCTCGGCCACGGATGGCACTCCCAGGCGTACAGCTTGTTGCGCACGAACCAGGCGGCGCCGCCCGTCGTCGCGCGCTCCTCGCTCCCGGGGAGCCCGGCCGCGGTGCCGCGCAGATCGTCGAGGGTGGCCACGCCCCGAGCCTACGGCGCACCTCCGACGCGCCCCTGGCCCCTGCGCCGTTCGGTCAGAACGTGATCAGCTGGCGCAGCTCGCCGCCTGCGGCGAGCCGGTCCATGGCAGCGTCGAGGTCGTCGAGGCCGATGCGGGACGAGACGAGCCGCTCGAGTGGGAGGCGTCCGGCCCGCCACAGCTCGACGTAGCGGGGGATGTCGCGGCTCGGCACGGCGGAGCCGAGATAGCTGCCGATGACGGTCCGGGCCTCGGCGGTGAGCAGCAGCGGGGACACGCTCGCGCGCGCGTCGGGCGCCGGCAGCCCGACCGTGACCGTGGTGCCGCCCGGCGCGGTCAGGGCGAGGGCGGTCTCGAACGCGCGCGCGGCGCCGGCCGCCTCCACGACGACGGGGGCACGGATGCCGCGGTCCACGGCTTCCGCGGGAGTCAGCGCCCCGCTCGCCCCGCACTCCAGGGCCGCGGCGAGCTTGGAAGGCACCGTGTCGACCCCGATGACCTCGTGCCCGAGTGCGACGGCGACGAGGAGCGACGCCATGCCGACGCCGCCGAGCCCGACCACGACGACCCGGTCGCCGGGTGCCGGGCGACCGGCGTTGACCACCGCGCCGCCGCCGGTGAGCACCGCGCACCCGAGCAGTGCGGCGATCTCGGCCGGCACGTCGGGGTCGACGCGCACGACCGATGCGCGACTCACCACGGCGTAGGTGGCGAAGGCCGAGACACCGAGGTGGTGGTGCACGTCCTGCTGCTCGCCCTCGCGACCGCGGTGGAGACGGATGCCGCCACCGAGCAGCGTGCCCGCGGCATTGGCCGCCGAACCCGGCATGCACGGCAGGCGCCCGTCGGTGAGGCATCCGTCGCACTCGCCGCAGCGGGGAAGGAACGTCATGACCACGCGATCGCTGACGGCGAGATCGTCGACATCGTCGCCGAGCTGCTCGACGGTGCCGGCGGCCTCGTGGCCCAGCAGCATCGGCACCGGTCGCACGCGGTTGCCGTCGACGACACTGAGGTCGGAGTGGCACACCCCCGCGGCTTCGATCCGCACGAGCAGTTCGCCGGGTCCGGGTGGGTCCAGCTCGAGCTCGCCCACCGTGAACGGGCGCGTCCCGGCGAACGGCGGCTCGGCGCCCGAGACCTCGAGCACTGCTCCGGTGATCCTCATGCGACCTCCTCGTCGTGCGACCGTACCCCGAACGGAGAACGCGCGCCCCCATTCGGGTGGCGCGCGTCCTCTGCGTCGGTGTCAGGCCTGCGCGGCGCGGCGACGGAGCCGCGCGCGGCGGATCCACTTCTCGAGCTCGATCAGCACCGGGACGAGCAGGGCGAGGCCGAGGGCGGTGAGCCATTCGTTGCCCGAGAGGCTCACCGTCCCGACGAGGCGCTGCATGAACGGCACCTCGACCGCGACGACCGTGAGGGCCAGCGGGATCGACAGCCACTTCACCGCGTCGATGATCGGTGCGGCAAGGCCCGACTCGGGGTCGCGGCGCATGACGAGTCCGCCGAAGATCGAGCCGAGCGCGCAGACCACGAACGCCATCGTGACCGGCACGTTGGGCACGGTCGAGCTGAGCAGGTCGGGGTACAGGAGCAGCGGGACGAGCGTCGTGACGAAGATCAGGCCGCCGTAGACGAACCAGAGCGTCACCGCCGCCGGGTTGGCGATCGTCTTCTTCGGGTCGCGCGGCGGCTTCAGCATGATGCCGTCGGGCACCGGATCGAGGAGGATCACGATGACCGGGAAGATGGCGATGAAGAAGTTCAGGAACAGCACCATGATCGGCGTGAGCGGCACGCCGTTGTTGATGTCGAAGATGCTCGCGACGAGGAACAGCAGCACGAGCGAGAACAGCTGCGACATCTGGAACCGGACGTAGCTGACGATCTTCTCGTAGATCGAGCGACCCAGGCGCACCGCCGTCACGAGGGTGCCGAAGTTGTCGTCGACGAGGATCATCTTCCCCGCCTGCTTCGTGACGTCGCTGCCGGAGCCCATCGCGACGCCGATGTCGGCCTGCTTGAGGGCGGCGGCGTCGTTCACGGCGTCGCCGGTCATCGCGACGACCGCGCCCTCCTCCTGCATGAGGCGCGCGAGACGCAGCTTGTCCTCGGGGGTGACGCGGCCGAACATGTGCAGGTGCGGGAGCGCCTTCTTCAGCTCGTCGTCGCTCATCGCCTGGATCTCGGCACCGCTCGCCGCGCCGTCGCCGAGCCCGAGCTTCGCGCCGATCGCGGCGGCCGTGATCGCGTGGTCGCCGGTGATCATGCGGACCTCGATACCCGCCTCGCGCGCGATGCGCACGGCCTCCTTCGAGGACGGCCGCAGCGGGTCGATGATGCCGACGAGACCGACGAAGGTGAGGTCGGAGACAGCGGCCATGGGATCGTCGACCACCGGCGCGTCCGGCGCGAAGCGGCGGAAGGCGAACGCGAGGACGCGCAGGCCCTGCTCGGAGAGCGAGCGGTTCGCCTCGAGGATCGCGTCACGGCGGTCGGCGATGGGTACGACGCCCTCCATCGTCGCGACAGAGCTGCAGCGGTCGAGCACGACGTCGGGTCCGCCCTTGACGTAGCCGACGAGCGTCTCGACGCCTTCCACCGGGATCTCGTGGAACGTGCCCATGAACTTGTAGGCAGAGTCGAACGGCACCTCGGCGACGCGCGGGAACTTCGCCCGCGTGAGCTCCGCATCGGCGCCGAGCTTCGCGGCGAGCACGACGAGCGCGGCCTCCGTGGGGTCGCCGATCACGGCACCGTCGTCGGACACGGTCGCGTCGCTGCAGAGCGTGAGTCCGAGCGCGAGCTGGTTGAACTGGGGGACCGGCAGGCCCGCGACGTGGCGCACCTCGCCCGACTTCTCGTAGCCGGAGCCCGCGACGGTGAACCACTCGCCGCGGTAGTACAGCGACTCGACCGTCATCTCGTTCATCGTGAGCGTGCCGGTCTTGTCGGAGTTGATGGCGCTCGTCGCGCCGAGCGTCTCGACGTCCGTCAGGTTCTTGACGACGGCCTTGTGCTCGGCGAGCTGGCGCGAGCCGTACGAGAGCATGGCCTGCACGAACGAGGGCATGCCGGTCGGGATCGCCGAGATCGCCATCGAGATGCCGAGGAGGATCACCGAGGCGATCTCCTGGCCGCGCAGCAGGCCGGTGATGATGATGATCGCGACAGCGCCCCACGCGATCCAGCCGAGCACGCCCGTGAGTGAGTCGAGCTCGCGCTGCAGCGGCGACTTGGCGGGCTTGACGGCCGAGAGCATCGATGCGATCTGACCCATCTGGGTCTGCATGCCGGTGTCGGTGATGACCACCGACGCCGTGCCGCGCGTCACCTGGGTGTTCTGGAACACCATGTTCGTGCGGTCGCCCAGCGTGGTCTCGGCGTCGGCGAGGGTGCCGGCATCCTTCGGGATCGGCGCGCTCTCGCCGGTGAGCGCCGCCTCCTGCGTCTCGAGCGTCGCCGAGCGCACGATGCGTCCGTCGGCGGGCACGATGTCACCGGCTTCGAGGGCGACGATGTCGCCGGGCACCAGGGTCGTGGCGTCGACCTGCACCAGCGATCCGTCGCGGACGACCTTCGCCTGCGGGATCTGCATCTTGGCGAGGGCGTCGACGGATGCCTTCGCCTTCATCTCCTGACGCGTGCCGAGCACGATGTTCAGCACGACGAGCGCGCCCACGAGGATGCCGACGCTGACCTGGTTGATGAAGAGGCTGATGATCGCGACGGCGACCAGCATGACGTTCATCGGATCCGCGAGCTGCTGCAGCGCGACCTGCCACGTCGACGGCGGCTTCTCGGCCGCGATCGAGTTGGGTCCGTGCTCGGCGAGCCGCTGGGCGGCGTCGGCGGCGGTCAGGCCGCGGTCGCGGTCGCTGCGCAGGGCGGCGACCACGGCATCGGGATCCTGTGTGTACCAGGGGGCTTTTCCTGCCGTGTCCGGCGAGGTGTCCACGGTGCTCATGGCATGAACATACCGCCGCACCGAGACCGTGCGACGACGAATTTCAGCGACGCGCCGCGGCGGTCAGTCGTCCAGCCGCTCGCGCAGTCGGCGGGCCACTTCGGCGGTCGGCATGGACCGCGGGAACACCGCGACGACCACCTGGTCGGCGGCCGGATCCGCCTCGCCGTCCGGAAGCACGCCGAAACGACGGCGGGCGTCGTCGAGCGCCGTGCGCAGCACCGAGACCGGCACCTTCTTCGGACCGCGGATGAGCCGGCGCAGCACGTGGTTGTGGATCGCCGTGATGAGCGCCGAGAATCCGACGGCGTCCAGCGGGTCGAGGCCCGGCAGCGACGCGCGCAGGTACTCGTCGAAGAGCCGCTCGTACCGGAACACCGTCACGATCTCGCGATCGCGCAGCGCCGGCACGCCGCGCACGACCGCATAGCGTCGCCGCGCGAGCTCGGGGTCGGCCGCGAAGTGCGCGTACACGAAGACGGATGCCTCGCACACGGCCGCCCACGGATCGCGATGCGGCTGCGCCAGGAACTCGCGCAGGCGCTCGAGGAGCAGCTCGTGGTCGGTGAAGACGACGTCGTCCTTGCCGCCGAACTGCCGGAAGAAGGTGGAGCGCGACACCCCGGCGGCCTGCGCGATCTGCTCGACCGAGGTCTGGTCGAACCCCTGCTCGGCGAAGAGCTCGAGCGCGGCGGCGACCACGGCCGCGCGGGAGGCGGCCTGGGCGGCGGAAGCGGCAGCGGTGTCGGACATCTCGGGGGAGAGCCTAGTCCGCACGCCCGCGCGACCGCGGCATGCCGTCGCGCGCCACGCCCCGGTTCCCCCTCTGCGACTGTCAACGGGGTCGACACAGGCGCGCTCGAGGGCTTCACTGGGCTCCATGACGCCGATGACGCCGATCTGGAAGCAGGATGCCGAGAGCGTCGCGGGCACGCCGTTCGAGCCCGGCCGCAGGCGCGATGTCGTGGTCGTGGGCGCCGGCCTCACCGGCCTGTCGACCGCGCTGCTGCTGACGCGTCAGGGACTGGACGTCGCCGTCGTCGAGGCGGACGAGGTGGGCGGCCTCGCCTCGGGCGCGAACACCGGCAAGCTGACGCTGCTGCAGGGATCGGTGCTGTCGGCGCTGCGCCGCCACCACCCGGCGCGCCTCGTGCGCGCCTACGTCGAGTCGAACATCGACGGCGCGCGCTGGCTCACGGGCATCGCCGATGAGCTCGGTGTGTCGTATTCGCACCGCACGGCCTACTCGTACGCGCAGACGCCCGCAGGCGTCGCGGCCATCGAGGCCGAGCTGCACGCCGCGACCGAGGCGGGATTGCCGGTGCGGCGCGTCGAGCCCGACCTGCTCGCCCAGACGCCGTTCGACATGGTCGACGCCGTGGCGCTCGATCGGCAGGTCGCGATCGATCCGCAACGCCTGCTCGTGGCACTCACACACGCGCTGCTGCGCGAGGGCGGGACGCTGCACACCGGCGTGCGTGTGACCCGGGTGCACACCGTGCCGCGCGCGGGCGTCGAGACCGAGGCGGGGTACGTCGCCGCGGACTATGTCGTGCTGGCGACCGCGACACCCATCACCGACCGGGGGCTGTACTTCGCCAAAGTGCGGGGACTGCGCTCGTCGGGCGTCGCCTTCGCGACCGAAGGGCCCCTCCTCGAGGGGCTCTACCTGGCCGTCGACGGGGAGACGAAGTCGGTGCGGTCGATCACCGCGAACGACGGTCCGGCGCATGCGGCGCAGCTCGTCGTCGGCGGCAACGGCTTCGCGGTCGGGCGATCGCCCTCTCCGCTGGCCGAGGTGAACGGGCTCGTGGCGTGGACGCAGCATCACTTCCCCGGCGCGGAGCCGGTGGCGTCCTGGTCGGCGCAGGACTACGAGTCGCACGACCTCATGCCCTTCGTCGGCGCGATGCCGCGGGGGCTCGGCCGCATCCGCTTCGCGACCGGCTATGCGAAGTGGGGTCTCTCGAACGCGCCGGCCGCCGCGTTGCGGCTGACGGCGGAGATCACGCGGGTGCCGCGCCGCGAACGCCCGGACTGGATGAATGTCATCTCGACGCGCTTCACCGTGCCCGCCGACCTCGCCCGCGGCGGCGTGCAGAACCTGCGCATCGGGTGGGAAGCCGCAGCGGGGTGGATCGGCGCGCAGGCCGCACCGACGCCGGTGCGCCGTCCCGTGGAGGGTGAGGGGGTCGTGGCGAGCCGGGCCGGGCAGCCGGTGGGGATCTCCACGGTCGAGGGGCACACGTGCGCCGTGAGCGCGGTGTGCACGCACCTGGGCGGCGTGCTGCGGTGGAACGATGCCGAGCTCACGTGGGACTGCCCGCTGCACTCGTCACGGTTCACCGCGGACGGACGCCGCATCGAGGGACCCGCGCTTCGTGACCTCGCGCGCCTGCCCCGAGTGCCCGGCGAAGAAGTCGAAGAGGCGGACGAGCCCGGCGCGTCGCTGCGGTCAGAACCGGACATCGACCGGTAGTAGGCTGGGGGACTGGTCGATATCTCGACGTCGAGACGCTTTTGAGCGTCGTCCCCACCCCCATTCGCCACCTGCGAAGGAAATCACTGTGGATCTGTACGAGTACCAGGCACGAGACCTTTTCGAGAAGTACGAGGTGCCGGTGCTCGCCGGCATCGTCGCGGACACGCCGGAGGAGGTGCGTGCCGCAGCCGAGAAGATCGGCGGTGTCGTCGTCGTCAAGGCCCAGGTCAAGACCGGCGGTCGCGGCAAGGCCGGCGGCGTGAAGGTCGCGAAGACGCCCGACGAGGCCTACGAGGCCGCGAAGGCCATCCTCGGCCTCGACATCAAGGGTCACGTCGTCAAGCGCGTCATGGTCGCGCAGGGTGCCCGCATCGACAAGGAGTACTACTTCTCGGTGCTGCTGGACCGCGCCAACCGCTCGTACCTGTCGCTCGCGAGCGTCGAGGGCGGCATGGAGATCGAGGAGCTCGCGGTCGAGCGCCCCGAGGCGCTCGCGCGCATCGACGTCAACCCGGGATCGGGCATCGACAAGGCGAAGGCCGTCGAGATCGCCGAGGCCGCCGGCTTCTCCGCCGACCTGGTCGACAAGGTGAGCGACGTCTTCGTCAAGCTCTACAACGTCTACAAGGGTGAGGACGCGACGCTCGTCGAGGTCAACCCGCTCGTCCTCACCGAAGAGGGCGACGTCATCGCCCTCGACGGCAAGGTCTCGCTCGACGAGAACGCCGACTTCCGTCACGCCGGGCACGCGCTGCTCGAAGACAAGGACGCCGCAGACCCGCTCGAGGCGAAGGCCAAGGCCAACGACCTCAACTACGTCAAGCTCGACGGCGAGGTCGGCGTGATCGGCAACGGCGCGGGCCTCGTGATGTCGACGCTCGACGTCGTCGCCTACGCCGGTGAGAACCACGGCGGCGTGAAGCCCGCCAACTTCCTCGACATCGGCGGCGGCGCCTCGGCCGAGGTCATGGCCGCGGGCTTGGACGTCATCCTGGGCGACCCGCAGGTGAAGTCGGTGTTCGTCAACGTGTTCGGCGGCATCACCGCGTGCGACGCGGTCGCCAAGGGCATCGTCGGCGCACTCGCCGAGCTCGGCTCGTCCGCCTCGAAGCCGCTGGTCGTGCGCCTGGACGGCAACAAGGTCGAGGAGGGCCGCGCGATCCTGCGCGACGCCAACCACCCGCTCGTGACCCTGGCCGAGACGATGGACGAGGGCGCCGACAAGGCCGCCGAGCTCGCCAACGCCTGAACCGCAGACATCCGGAACTAGGAAAGAACCAGACATGTCGATCTTCCTCAACAAGGACTCCAAGGTCATCGTCCAGGGCATCACCGGCGGCGAGGGCACCAAGCACACCGCGCTCATGCTCAAGGCCGGCACTCAGGTCGTCGGCGGCGTGAACGCCCGCAAGGCCGGCACCACCGTGCTGCACACCGACGCCGACGGCAACCCCGTCGAGCTCCCCGTCTTCGCGTCCGTCGAAGAGGCCATCGCGGCCACCGGCGCCGACGTCTCGATCGCCTTCGTGCCGCCCGCGTTCACCAAGAGCGCCATGGTCGAGGCCATCGACGCCGAGATCCCCCTCCTCGTCGTGATCACCGAGGGCGTGCCCGTCGGCGACACCGCCGAGGCGTGGGCGTACGCGCAGTCGAAGGGCAACAAGACCCGCATCATCGGCCCGAACTGCCCCGGCATCATCACGCCCGGTGAGTCGCTGGTCGGCATCACGCCCGCCAACATCACCGGCAAGGGCCCGATCGGCCTCGTGTCGAAGTCGGGCACCCTGACCTACCAGATGATGTACGAGCTGCGTGAGATCGGCTTCTCGACGGCCATCGGCATCGGCGGCGACCCGATCATCGGCACGACGCACATCGACGCGCTCGCCGCGTTCGAGGCCGACCCCGAGACCAAGGCGATCGTCATGATCGGCGAGATCGGCGGCGACGCCGAGGAGCGCGCGGCCGACTTCATCAAGGCCAACGTGACCAAGCCGGTCGTCGGCTACGTCGCGGGCTTCACCGCCCCCGAGGGCAAGACCATGGGCCACGCCGGCGCCATCGTGTCGGGCTCGGCGGGCACCGCGCAGGCGAAGAAGGAGGCCCTCGAGGCCGCCGGCGTCAAGGTCGGCAAGACGCCGTCCGAGACCGCAGCCCTGATGCGCGAGATCATCGAGAGCCTGTAAGGCCTTCAACGAGGGACGGATGCCGCAGCCCCGGGCTGCAGCATCCGTCCCTCGTCGTTTCAGTCGGCGACGGAACCGCCGAAGCGGGCGACCTGGCCCGCGCGGTCGGAGTCCTCGCTGGCGAGCACGCCGCCGTTCGCGACGAAATCGGCGGCGACCTCTTCGAACATGATGCGGACGTCCTGACGGCGGGCGCCGAGCGCATCGACGGCGGCCTGCGTGACCTCCTCGGCGAAGCGGCGGCGCTGGTCGACGGTGCGTCCGGGGAGGAGTTCGACTCTGATGTTGGGCATGCACCGACGCTAGCCCGTCGGCCGCCGTGCGCGCGTCACGTGCGGCGTCGCCCGACCACGGCCGGGGCCGTCGTACGCTGAGGGGATGCCGCTGACCGGAAAGTACAAGCCGTCCACGTCCGAGTGGGCCCGCACGCAGGCCGAGGCGTTCGAAGCGTCGAACGGCGAGAAGGCGAACACCCTGCGGGGCGTGCCGATCATCGTGCTGACCACGGTCGGCGCAAAGTCCGGTGCCCTGCGCAAGACCGCGCTCATGCGCGTCGAGCACGACGGCCGCTACGCCGTCGTCGCGTCCAAGGGCGGCGCCCCGGACGAGCCCAAGTGGGCCGAGAACATGCGCCGGCAGTCCCATGTCGAGCTGCAGGACGCCGACGCGAAGCAGGACTACACCGCCCGGGAGCTGGCCGGCGACGAGCGTGTCGAATGGTGGGCGCGTGCCGCGGCGGTCTGGCCCGACTACGACAACTACCAGAAGCGCACCGACCGGCAGATCGCGATCTTCGTGCTCGAGCCGCACGACGACTGATCTCGGGAAACTGAGGCGTTCCTGAGCGATCCGGACGCGGAGCGCTCCTAGACTCGGCCCCGTCAGGGGGGTGGCCGTGACAGAGGACGCACGCGTCGGATCCGCCGCGCGCCGGTGGGAGGTCGCGCTCGCCTGCGCGGCCGCCGCCCTCGTGCTGGCGGCTGTCGCCGTCGCCGCCCTGGTGGCCGTCCCGCCGACGATCGCGAACCTCTCGAGCGAGGTCTCCGACGGGAGCGACCCGACCGACCTCGGCGACGCCTCGGTCGTCGTCCCCGCCGACTGGGTCGTCACGCGCGACTCGGAGGACGCGATCACGGTGCGCACGCCCGACGGCGCGCTGCGCGCGAGCCTCGAGTCGGTCGACGAGAAGCCCGGCGACGTCGTCGCCGCCGCGGCGGGCACCCCTCGTTCGGAGCTGCTCGCCTCCGGTCTCACCGCGGTGCACGTCGACCTCGACGACGGCGGTGTCGTCGCGGGGGTGGGTGAACCGGATGCTGCCCCCAGCGTGCGCGTCACGGTGCAGGTCGCGCCGGCCGAGGGCGATGAGCCGGCCGCGTACCGGTCCGCCATCGGCGATCTGCTGGAAGGCATCCGGCGATGAGGGCGCGGTGGATGGTGGCCGCCCTCGCCGCGGCGGTCCTCGCGCTGTCGGCGTGCGCGCCGGCGTCGCGCGGGGGCTGGGAGCCTCCGGCGTGGGCGCCCGAGGTCGTTCACGCGACGGATCCGGTCCCCGAGATCTCCGCCGCCGCGGTCGGACCGCTGGGCGCGGGCATCGTCCCCTTGCGCGTGCGCAACGACGCTGTCGGCCTCCAGGCCCGCGTCGCCCTCCTGCCGGCCGGCGCCACCACCGACGCGTTCAACGCCCAGGTGGAGCAGTTCGTCCGCGGCGCGATCGCGGACCGCGTGGTCGCGTCGGGGACCGCGTTCGTGCCGACGCCTTCGTCCGTCGGATCCGGCCTCGGGGATCGGCGCTGCGCCTTCGAGACCACGCTGCGCCCGGCCGCAGAGCTGCTCGCCGATCCCGCGTTCGGGCCGGTGGGCGGGGCGGGGACCGCCGTCGTGTGCGGCATCGTCGCCGCCGGCGCGACGATCGTGGGAGAGCGCGTCCGGGTGCTCAGCGGCGACGCGGGCGGCGTGCACTCCGACACGGCGACGACGCTGTACACCGACGTCGCGACCGGTGAGACGGCGACGGCCGACGGGCTGTGGGCCGAGGGTGCGGCCGCCGCACTCGGCGCGCACATCGTCGAGGCGCTCCGGCGCGACGCGGGCGCGCTCAGCCACCGGCCGGTCGTGGTCGGCGATGAGACCCAGATCGCGGCGATCCAGGCCGCACTGGGCACGACCGTGCCGTCCGACGAAGGCCTGGTGATCACCCTCGCACCAGGCTTCACCGCACCCGACCTGGCCGGGCTCGGCGCGCCGCCGACGACCGAGCCCGTCGAGTTCGCCATTCCGGCCGAGGTCGCGGCCGACCTGGTCACGCCGCTCGGCGCGCGCGTGCTGGCCTCCTCCGGGCAGCCTTACACCGGACCCGTCGCGGCGCCCGCAGGAACCCGCGCCGTCGACTGCGACCTCGTGCCCTGCGTCGCGCTCACCTATGACGACGGTCCGTCGTCATACACGCCCGGCATCCTCGACGAACTGGCGGCTCGCGACGCCGCGGCGACGTTCTTCGCGATGGGCCAGAATGCGCAGGGCTACGCGGACACGCTCGCCCGCATGACGAGGGAGGGGCACGAGGTCGAGGGTCACACGTGGAACCACCCGCATCTGCCCCAGCTGACGGACGCGCAGGTCACCGCCCAGGTCGTCGACTCCACGCGCGCGCTCGAGGCGGTGTCCGGCCAGGACATCACCGTGTTCCGTCCGCCGTACGGCGAGTTCACGCCGCGGGTGCTCGCCGCAGCGGGTATGCCGGCGATCCTCTGGGACATCGACACCAACGACTGGCAGGGCCCGGCTGACGATGTGCTGATCGCGCGCGCCGTCGAACAGCCGCGCGCGGGGTCGATCGTCCTGCTGCACGACGTCCACGCGGTCACGGCGCGTACCGCGGGCGCCGTCCTGGACGGGCTCCTCGACCGGGGGTTCCAGCTCGTCACCGTGCGGCAGCTGTTCGGCGGGGAGCTGCCCGCTTCGGGCTCCTGGCGTCGCGCCCCCTGAGCGCCCCGCCCCCACCGCCGCGTGGGATACTTCCGCGGTGACCGACATCGAACTCGCCCGCATCGCCGGCGGAACGGTCACCCTGCACGACGCCCGCCGCAAGGCGCGCTGGAGCGTCGAGCTCGAGCCCTACGAGATCGGGGTGTACGCCGTGACGCAGGAGCAGCTCGCGGAGCTGCTCGGCGAGCCGGCGTCGCACCCGCGCCGCCCCGCGACCGACGTCAGCTGGTTGCGTGCGATCCGGTTCTGCAACGCGGCGTCGGAGTGGGAAGGGCTCGATCCCGCGTACTCGTTCGACGGCGAGGACGTCACGTGGCACGTCGACGCCGACGGATTCCGACTTCCCACCGAGGCCGAGTGGGAGCACGCCTGCCGCGCCGGCTCTACGGGCCCGCACTACGGCCCTCTCGCCGAAGTTGCGTGGACGAGCGCCGACGGCGTCAACGCTCCGCAGAACGTCGGCGGCAGGCTGCCCAATCTCAACGGCCTGTTCGACACCCTCGGCAACGTGTGGGAGTGGACCTGGGACCTGCTCGACCCCGCCCGCTACGCCGACTACCGCGTGTTCCGGGGCGGCGGGTTCGCCGACGACGCGTGGAGCGTGCGCGCCTCGACCCGCCGGGGCGGCGCTCCGCGCATGCACCACGACGACGTCGGCTTCCGCGTCGCACGAGGCGGCTTCGACGGGACAGATGCCGCGCAGGGCTGGTCGGCCCGGGCCGACGCCGAGCGCGCCGCCTACGACGGCCCGACACCGCCCGGCTGGACCCCGCTGCGCTGAAAGACGGACGCGGATGCCTCGGGCCGAGGCATCCGCATCCGTCTGTGAGTCCGACGGTCAGCCGAGCAGGGTCTCCAGCGGTCCGCGTGCGAAGTAGAGCACGAAGCCTGCGGCGACGATCCACAGCAGCGGGCTGATCTCGCGAGCCTTGCCCGAGAGCGACCGGACGACGACCCAGGAGATGAAGCCCGCGCCGATGCCGTTCGCGATCGAGTACGTGAGCGGCATGACGGTGACCGCGAGGAACACCGGGAGCAGGATCGAGAAGTCCGAGAAGTCGATGAAGCGGATCTGCGACATCATCAGCGCACCGACGATGACCAGGGCCGATGCCGCGACCTCGGTCGGTACGATCGACACGAGCGGCGTGAAGAACATGGCGACGAGGAAGAGGCCACCGGTCACGACGTTCGCGAGGCCCGTGCGAGCGCCCTCGCCGATGCCCGCGCCCGACTCGATGAACACCGTGTTCGACGAGCTGGACGTGAAACCACCCGCGACGGCGCCGACACCCTCGACGATGAGCGCCGACTTGATGCGCGGGAAGTCGCCCTTCTCGTTCGCGAGGCCGGCCTCCTTGGACAGACCGGTCATGGTGCCCATGGCGTCGAAGAAGTTCGTGAAGACGAGCGTGAAGACGAGCATCAGCGCGGCGAGCACGCCGATGCGCTCGAACGAGCCGAACGACACCTGGCCGACGAGCGACAGGTCGGGCACGCTCACGAGCGACGACGGGAGCTCGGGGACCGACAGGCCCCATCCGCCGGGGTTGACGTCATCGCCGGAGAACTTCGGGCCGATGTTCCAGATCGCCTCGACGATCACGGCGACGACCGTTCCGGTCACGAGACCGATGAGGATGCCGCCCTTGACCTTGCGGGCGACCAGGATGCCGGTCAGCAGGAGCGTGAAGACGAAGATCAGCGTCGGCACCGTCGCGACCGAGCCGTTGACGCCCAGTCCCACCGGGGGAGAGGACGCGCCGGTCGCCGTGACGAAGCCGGCGTCGACGAAGCCGATGAACGCGATGAAGAGGCCGATACCCACCGTGATGGCGAGCTTCAGCTGGATCGGCACGGCGTCGAAGATCATGCGCCGGAGGCCCGTCGCCGCGAGGAGCACGATGATCAGACCGTTGATGACGACGAGCCCCATGGCCTCGGGCCACGTCACCTGCCCGACGACCGAGACGGCGAGGAACGAGTTGATGCCCAGGCCGGCTGCGAACGCGAACGGCAGGCGGGTCACCAGGCCGAACAGCAGCGTCATCACACCGGCGGTGAGCGCGGTGGTCGCGGCGACCTGCGTGAACCCGAGGGTGTCGCCGGCGACATCGGTGCCGCTCGACAGGATGATCGGGTTCAGGATGACGATGTAGGCCATCGTCACGAACGTGACGACACCGCCGCGGATCTCGGCGGGGATCGTCGATCCGCGCTTGGTGATCTCGAAGAACCTGTCGAAGCCGTTCTTCGGCTCCGGGGTCTCGGTGTTCTCGGTCTCGTCGGGGGCGTTGGGCGCCGTGGACTCGGCTGTGCTCATGTGGGGGGACCTCCGAGGTGAAACGTTAGTCGCTCCTGCCCCAACCTGAGGATTCGCTGGACGGATGCCTCGGCCCCGCGCGCGGGCGCCTCGGCCGGGGCGGTGCGCCGAAGTAGGGTCGATGGCGCATGCATCGCCTCATCGTCGCCCTTCTCGCCTCCGTCGACGCCGTCATCGCGGCGGCCGTCGGCCTTGCCGTGACCCTCGCTCCCCTCACCCTGCTGTGGGTGTTCGGATTCGGCGGCGGCGCGGACTGGGGGGTGCTGTGGCCGTCGGCGGTGTCGGTGTGGCAGCTCGGCAACCTCGTGCCGCTCAGCATCACGCTGCCGCCCGACTACCTCGCCGCGACGGGGATCGATGCGGGCGCGGCATCCTTCGTCCTCTCGCTCGCCCCGCTGGCCTTCGCAGGATTCACGGCCATCTTCGCCGCCCGCTCCGGTGCCCGCGCCTCGCACGCCGACGCGTGGCTCACCGGCGTGCTCACCTCGAGCGCCGTGTTCGCGCTCTTGACCACCGGCGCCGCGCTGACCGGCGCGAATGACGTCGCGCGCGCCGAGACGTGGCAGGCGATCCTCGTGCCGACGCTCGTGTTCGCCCTGCCCGCGCTGGTCGCGGCGGTCGTGACGGAGTGGTCCGAGGCGGGGTCCGGCGCGATCGCGCGTCTGCGCGACCGCGTCGAGGCGGCGCCGCACGGCTGGGGAGAGGTGCCCGCGCTCGTCGCGCGCGGGACCGCCGTCGTGGTGGTCGGGCTCGTCGGCATCGGCGCCGCGGTTGCTGCCGTCGCGTTGTTCGCCCGCGCGGGGCAGATCGTCGCGCTGTTCCAGGCGGGCGACGTCGACCCCATCGGCGCCACCGTCATCACCCTCGTCCAACTCGCCTACGTGCCGACGCTCGCGGTGTGGGGGATGAGCTTCGTCGCCGGCCCCGGCTTCGCCGTCGGCACGGGCACGGCGGTCTCGCCCGCCGGAACCCAGGTCGGCGTCATCCCGGGTCTCCCGGCGCTCGGTGCCGTCCCCGAATCGACGACGTCGTGGCTGCTGCTGCTCGCCCTGCTGCCGATCGCGCTCGGCGCGCTGGCCGGGTGGATCGCGCGGTCGCGGCTCCTGCACGCCCGTGGATCTTTCCGCGAGCGGATGCTGCAGCCCGCACCCGCGGCCGGCCCGGCGTCGTCACGGTTCGATGCGGGCAAGACCGCGGCGCTCAGCGGACTGCTGTCGGGCGCCCCCTCGGAGGAGCCCGGCGCCGAGGCGCACGTCGACGAGCACGTCGAGGCGCCGGAGGATCCGATCGCGGCACGTCTCGTCGTCACCGCAGGCATCGCGCTGCTCTCGGGCGGGGCCGCCGCGCTGCTGGCCTGGGCGGCGTCGGGATCCCTCGGACCGGGGCGACTGGCAGAGTTCGGACCGGATGCCGGGCCCGTCGCGCTGGCGGTCGGCCTCGAAGTGCTGCTCGGCGCGGCGATCCTGCTGCTGTCGCCGCGGTCGGCGGGGGGCGGGAGCTCGGCCGCGCAGGACTCCGCGCCCGCGACGGCCGGGGTCGAACCTGCGGCGGACGACGAGCCGCACCCCGAACCGCCGGAGGCTGCGGCCTTCGCCGCGGTCGCGGCGTTCACGGCCCGGCGATCTGGCGCGGTGCCCGCCGAGGACGCGGAGGAGCGGCATCCGTCCCCTCCCGTGCGCGGAGCGCGGCCGACACCGCTGCCGGACGCCGGCGGTGGCGTCACATCAGAAGCGACGACCGAGCCGATCGAACTCCCGCGGCTAGACTGATGCGGTGCTGACGGTCGCTGTTCTCATCTCGGGCACAGGCTCCAACCTGCGCGCACTGCTCGACGCAGCGGCCGATCCCGAGTTCCCCGCCCGCATCGTCGTCGTCGGCGCCGACCGCGAGGCCGACGGGTTCGCGCACGCCGAGGAGTACGGCATCCCCACGTTCATGGTGCCGTTCGCGCAGTTCGCGAGCCGCGAGGAGTGGGGCGCCGAGCTCGCCACCCAGCTCGACGTCTGGCAGCCCGACCTCGTCGTCTTGAGCGGCCTCATGCGCCTGCTGCCCGCCGACCTCGTCGACGCGTGGTCGCCGCGCATCATCAACACCCACCCCGCGTACCTGCCGGAGTTCCCCGGTGCGCACGGCGTGCGCGACGCGCTCGCCGCCGACGTCGCGCAGACCGGGGCCAGCGTCATCATCGTCGACAACGGGGTCGACTCGGGGCCGATCCTCGCCCAGGAGCGCGTGCCCGTGCTCCCCGGCGACGACGAGCACGCCCTGCACGAGCGCATCAAGCCCGTCGAACGCCGCCTCCTGATCGACGTGGTGCGCCGCGTCGCGACCGGCGACCTCGACCTCGCGGCGGTGTCCGCGAGCGCCCAGCTCTGACCCCCACCCCACCGAGGAGACCCGCATGGCCGGACCGAGCCACGACCCCGCCCTGTACCGCCCCCGCGACGTCGTCCCGGTGCGCCGCGCACTCGTGTCGGTGAGCGACAAGACCGACCTGCTGGCGCTCGGCGAGGCGCTGGCGGCGGCCGGTGTCGAGATCGTGTCGACGGGCGGTTCCGCCACGCTGCTGCGCGAGGCCGGCTACACCGTGACCGACGTGTCGAGCGTGACGGGCTTCCCCGAGTCCCTCGACGGCCGCGTGAAGACGCTCCACCCGGGCGTGCACGCCGGCCTCCTCGCCGACCTCCGCCTCGAGGACCACGAGCGTCAGCTCGCCGAGCTCGACATCGCACCCTTCGAGCTCGTCGTGGTGAACCTCTACCCGTTCGTCGAGACCGTGCGCTCGGGCGCACAGGGCGACGACGTCGTCGAGCAGATCGACATCGGCGGCCCCGCCATGGTGCGCGCGTCGGCGAAGAACTACGCAAACGTCGCGATCGTCGTCTCGCCGTCGTCGTACCCGGCGGTCATCGACGCCGTCCGCGCGGGCGGCACGACGCTGGTGCAGCGCCGTGAGCTCGCGGCCCGTGCCTTCGCGCACACGGCCGAGTACGACCGCGCGGTCGCGACCTGGTTCACCGAGGGCACGCTCCTCGAAGAGGCCCTGCCGGCGCACCTCACGATCAAGGCCGAGCGCCTCGCGACCCTCCGCTACGGCGAGAACTCGCACCAGCGTGCGGCGATCTACACCCGCAACGGCGGCCACGGTATCGCCCAGGCGATCCAGCTCCAGGGCAAGGAGATGTCGTACAACAACTACGTCGACGCCGACGCCGCCCTCCGCGCCGCCTTCGACATGGTCAAGCCCGCCGTCGCGATCATCAAGCACGCGAACCCGTGCGGGATCGCGGTGACGGCGCCCAACGCCCTCGACCCCATCGCGAGCGCGCACCTGCGCGCCCACGAGTGCGACCCCGTGTCGGCGTACGGCGGCGTGATCGCCGCCAACGGCACCGTGACCCTCAAGATGGCCGAGAACCTCAAGGACATCTTCACCGAGGTCATCGTGGCGCCGTCGTTCGAGCCGGCCGCCCTCGAGGTCTTCAAGGCGAAGAAGAACCTGCGTCTGCTGCAGCTGCCCGCCGACTGGCAGCAGGAGCGGATGGACGTGCGCCTGGTCTCGGGCGGTCTGCTGCTGCAGGACGCCGACCGCTTCCCCGACGACATCGAGTCCGTCGCGAAGGACTGGCAGCTGGTGTCGGGCGAGCGTCCGGCCGACGAGGAGATGACCAACCTCATCTTCGCGTGGAAGGCCTGCCGCGCGGTCAAGTCGAACGCCATCGTCCTCGCCAAGAACTCGGCGACGGTCGGCATCGGCATGGGCCAGGTCAACCGCGTCGACTCGTGCCGCCTCGCGGTCGAGCGCGCCGGCGACCGCGCCGCCGGGTCGGTCGCCGCGTCGGATGCGTTCTTCCCCTTCGCCGACGGCCCGCAGATCCTGCTCGACGCGGGCATCGCGGCCATCGTCCAGCCGGGCGGCTCGGTCCGCGACGACGAGGTCATCGCCGCCGCGAAGGCCGCGAACGTGACGATGTTCTTCACGAACGAGCGCCACTTCTTCCACTGACGCTGGTCTCCCGGAGGCGCCGTCCGGCGGATCGACCAGGACATGGGGCTCTTTCCCCATGTCCTGGATCTCGTCGGGAGAGGCACGATCGTCCGGATAGGGTCGATGCGGAGCGTTCGCCAGGAGGACCCGTGATTTGGGAGATCGACGACTCGACGCGTGCCGTCGAGGGGCTCGATGGGCGTGGCCGGCCGAAGCCGGAGTACGCCGCGACACTCGGGCTGCGCAGGGCGCCGTTCGGGCGGCGCGTGCTCTCCACCTCGATCGAGCTCGGCATCCTGCTGGTGCTTCAGCTCCCGTTCCTCCTCGTCACCCTTCCCGCGCTCCTGAGCGCGACGGCATCGCCGGACGCCCCGGCGGCGCTCGCGGACGCCGGCCGGCTCGGCCTGGTCATCGCGTGCGGGGCGGCATCGGCGGCGCTGACGACCGCGTTCGTCGTGGTGCAGCTCGTGCTGCACGGGCGCAAGGGCGTCACCGTCGGCAAGGCGATGACCGGGATCCGATCGGTCAACGTTCGCACGCTCGAGCGCCCGGGCTTCTGGCGGGGCGCGGTGGTGCGCTATCTCGTGCTGTACGGCAGCCTCCTGGTGCCGCTGGTGGGTCCGGTGCTCGTCATCGCATGCTCGCCGCTGTTCGACCCCGAACGACGGGGCCGCGGCTGGGCAGACCTCGCTGGGGCGACGTGGTTCGTCGACGCGCGTGACGGGCTCAACCCCTACGACGTCAAGCGCATGCGCATCGCCCGCAAGACCGCCGCCACCGATCTCGCGGACGAGCGCAGCGAGCTGCGCTCCCTCGCCACCTCGGCGACCGCCCCCGGCGCGGGCGCCTACATCCCGGTCACCCGCAGCAGCGGGGGGGTCGTGGGCGCGCCGCGTACCGACGCGTACGCGTCGACCGCCGAGGCGAGGGGAACGGATGCCGCGTCCCCCGCGTCCGGTTCGGCACCCGCGCTCGCACCTGCCATCGTGGCACCGGCCGGCGTCGCGCCGTCCGCCGTCGTGCCCACGGCGCCCTCCTCCGGCCCGGGGATCCCGTGGACGCCGCCCCGGCTGCTGCCGGACGCGAGCCCCGCACCCGCGCCGGCCCCGGTGGGCCCGCCGGCCGGGCAGGGAACCCCGGCGCGACGGTCGTCGTCGCCGGCCGACCCTGCGACGCCGGGCGTCGTCCTCGAGTTCGACAACGGCGCCCGCATCGCGCTCGCGGGGTCCGGTATTCTGATCGGCCGCGATCCGGCGGCCGGGCCGGGGGACGCCGGTCTCGCGCTCGTTCCCCTGGACGACCCGTCGAAATCCATCTCGAAGACCCACCTGGCGCTCCTGCGCACGGGCGGCAGCATCATCGCGATCGACCGTGCGTCGACCAACGGGAGCGCGGTGATCCGCGACGGCGTCGAGCACGCCCTTCCGCCCGGCCAGGGCATCGCGGTCCGCTCCGGAGACACCCTGCTGCTCGGCGAACGGCGCGCCCGCGTCCGCATCGGCTGAGGCAGCACAGCGAGGAACCCATGAGACTCAGACTCACCCTGCAGCGCCGGAACGCCCAGCACATCGACATCGTGGTCACGGCCGACACGACGGCGACCGTGCAGGACGTCGCGAGGCACATCGTCGAGACGGATCCGGCGCGCGAGACCGTCGCGTCCCCGCGTGACGTGCTGACGCTCAAGGTGGCGCCTCCGACGTCGTCGACGTTCGCGATGCTCTCGCCGGAGACGCTCATCAGCGACGCCGCCGTGGGCTCGGGCTTCGTCGCGTCGATCGTCAATCTCGGTGAGGACTACGTCTCGACGCGGACGAACGGGGGCCCGCCTGCCGCCATCCTCTCGATCGTCGCCGGTCCGCGGGTCGGCCGCGAGTTCCCGCTGCCGCGCGGTCAGTTCACCATCGGCCGGGTCGCGGGCAACGACATCGTCCTCGCGGACCCCCTCGTCTCCAAGTCGCACGCACGCATCGAGGTCGGCACGTCCGTCGAACTGGTCGACCTGAACTCGGCGAACGGCATCGTCGTGGACGGCGGCCTCGTGCAGCGCCTTCGCGTCATCCCCGGCCAGCGGTTCTCACTCGGCGACACGGACGTCGTCGTCCGCATGGTGCAGGACTTCGCGCCGGTGGAACAGGATCCCGTCCTCGAGCGGGGCGGCTCGCTCCTGTTCAACCGCAGCCCGCGCGTGGAGCCGCGGTACGTGGGCGAGGAGCTGCCCGAGCCGCGGATGCCGAAGGACCCGGTCTCGCGGCTGTTCCCGTGGCCGATGCTGGTCGCCCCGATCATTCTGGGACTGGCCCTCTTCGCGATGCAGGGCAACCCCCGCGCGCTGCTGGTCGTCGTGCTCTCGCCGCTCATGCTCCTCGGCAACTTCATCTCCCAGCGCACGCAGGTCGGCCAGCGCGCCCGCAAAGAGACCGAGATCTTCGAGCGCACGTTCGAGGAGCTCGAAGAAAGCCTCTACCGCGAGCGGCCGCGCGAGCGCGAGATCCGCAACGCCGAGGTGCCGCCGGTGGCCGTCGTCTTCGACGAGGCGATGCGGCTCGGCCCGATGCTCTGGACCAGACGACCCGAGCACTGGAACTTCCTGTCTGTGCGACTGGGCACCGCCGAGGCCCCCTCGCGCACGACGGTGAAGCGATCCGAGTCGCCCGAGGCGCTGCAGGAGTTCGTCGACCGCGTCGACCGGCTGCGGGACCGCTACCGCACGATCGACGGCGTGCCGGTGCTCGAGTCGCTGCAGAGCGTCGGGGTGATCGGCGTCGCCGGAGGCGAGCGGGAAGCCGCCGACGCCCTGCGGGGCCTCTGCGTCCAGCTGTTCGGCCTCCACTCGCCCAACGAACTGGTCGCGATCGCACTCACCGAGCCGCGATGGGCGACGCAGCTCGAGTGGCTCAAGTGGCTTCCGCACACCTCCAGCGAGCGCAGTCCCTTCCGCGAGATGCCGCTGTCGGATTCGGCGTCGACCGGCGCCGCTCTGCTGTCGGGCCTGGAGGAGCTCGTCATGCAGCGCTCCAAGGCCGCCTCGTCGCCGCGCCTGCCGTTGGATGACGAGTGGGACCCGATGCGCTACGGCACCGACGTGCGACGGGCCGCGGAGGAGGCCACGTTCCCCGGCCAGACGGCGGTGCTCGTCATCGTCACCGCCGACGCCCCGGTGGATCGCGCACGCCTCACGCAGGTGCTCGAGCGCGGCGCCGACGTCGGCGTCTACGGTCTGTTCGTGGCACCCGTCGTCGAGGCGCTCCCCGCCGTCTGCCGCAGCTTCGTCGACGTGTCCCGGGGTCTCGAGCACGCCCGCGCGGGCACGGTCCGAAGTGGCGTGGACTATCCGGAGACCGCGGTCGAGGGAGTGTCGAACGACCTCATGACGGTGCTGGCCAAGCGGCTCGCCCCGGTCGTGGACTCGAGCACGGTCGTGGAGGATTCGTCCGACATCCCGAACTCGGTGATGTTCCTCTCGCTCGTCGGCGGCGAGCTCGCCGCGGATGCCGGCTCCGCTGTGGAGCGCTGGCGCGAGAACAACACGATCATCGACCGCTCGGGCGCGGTCCTGCCGCGCCTCAAGAAGGCCGGAACGCTCCGCGCGATCGTCGGCCAGGGAGCCACGGACGCGATGGCCCTCGATCTGCGGACGCAGGGACCGCACGCCCTCGTCGGCGGCACCACGGGCGCCGGCAAGTCCGAGTTCCTTCAGGCGTGGGTGCTCGGCATGGCCGCCGCCCACAGCCCCGACCGCGTCACGTTCCTGTTCGTCGACTACAAGGGCGGGTCCGCGTTCGCCGACTGCGTCGAACTTCCGCACACGGTCGGCCTCGTCACCGACCTGAGCCCGCACCTCGTACGGCGCGCGCTCACCAGCCTGCGCGCCGAGCTGCACCACCGCGAGCACCTCTTCAACCGCAAGAAGGCGAAGGACCTGCTCGAGCTGGAGAAGCGGCGCGACCCCGACACGCCGCCCGCCCTCGTGCTCGTCATCGACGAGTTCGCGGCGCTCGCGGGGGAGGTGCCCGAGTTCGTGGACGGTGTCGTCGACATCGCGCAGCGCGGCCGCTCCCTGGGGATCCACCTGATCATGGCCACGCAGCGGCCGGCCGGCGTCATCAAAGACAACCTGCGTGCCAACACCAACCTCCGGGTCGCGCTGCGCATGGCCGACGAGTCGGACTCGAAGGACGTCGTCGACGACCCCGTGGCGGCGCGCTTCGACCCGGGCATCCCCGGCCGCGGCATCGCCAAGACCGGCCCGGGCCGGCTCGTGCCGTTCCAGTCCGCCTATGCGGGCGGCTGGAGCACCGACGAGGCGCCTGCCGCCGATGTCGGCGTCGCGCAGCTGCGGTTCGGCTCGGTGCAGCGCTGGGAGCTGCCGGACTCGGGCGAATCCGAATCCCACGATGTCGATCCCGGGCCCAACGACCAGAAGCGCATCGTCGCGACCCTGGTCGCCGCCGCCGCGGCGGCCCGGATCCCCGCACCCCGGCGCCCGTGGCTCGACGACCTCGAGGCCACCGTCGACCTCCGCGGGCTGCGGGCAGGACGACCCGGCTTCATCCTGCTCGGCAAGCGCGACGTGCCCGAGCGGCAGCTGCAGGAGCCGGTGTACTTCGAGCCCGACCGCGACGGCTCGCTCCTTGTGTACGGCACCAGCGGCTCGGGCAAGTCCACCGTGCTGCGCACGGTCGCGATCGCCGCGGCGATGGGGCGCCGCGCCGAGAACGTCGCCGTGTACGGCCTGGACTTCGGCGCCGGCGCGCTCAAGAGCCTCGAGGTGCTGCCGCACGTCGGATCGATCATCCCCGGCGACGACGCCGAGCGCGTGCAGCGCATCATGCGCTCGCTGGGCGGCATCCTGGACGACCGCGCCAAGCGGTTCAGCGCGGCCAACGCCTCGAGCATCGCGGAGTACCGCGAGCTGACGGGGCGCGACGAGTCGCGCATCATCGTCCTCCTGGACGGCCTCCCGCAGTTCCGCGCCGAGTGGGAGTCCACGACCGCGCGGATGCCGTTCTATCAGGCGTTCATGCGCATCCTGGGCGAAGGCCGCCCGCTCGGCGTGCACGTCGTCGCGACCGCCGACCGTTCCGGGTCGGTGCCCACCGCCATCAGCTCGAACGTGTCGCGGCGTGTGGTGCTGCGTCTGTCGGATGAGAACGCCTATGCGCTGCTGAACGCCCCCAAAGACGTGCTCGACGAGCGGTCCGCGCCGGGCCGGGCCATCGTCGACGGCTTCGAGACCCAGATCGCGGTGCTCGGCGGCACGCCGAACGTGGCCGAGCAGACGAAGCTCCTGGGCCAGTGGGCCGAGGAGCTGCGCGCGACCGGCGCGCGCGAGGTGGACGAGATCGGCTCGCTGCCGACCCGGCTCGCCTGGCAGGCGCTGCCGGACCGCATCGGCGAGTTCCCGGTGCTCGGCATCGCCGAAGACACGCTCGCGGCCCGCGAGTTCGACCCGGTGGGCACTTTCGTCGTCGCGGGGCCGCCCTCGGCGGGCAAGACCAACGCGATGAAGGCCCTCGTCACGTCGATGGTGCGCTTCGATCCGGCCGTGCGGCTGTTCCACTTCGGCGGACGACGCTCGCAGCTCAAGGAGTTCGCCCCGTGGATGCGCAGCGCCACGACGCCCGACGAGGCGAAGGACCTGGCGACCGAGCTCGCCGAGCTCGTCGCCGACGAGTCGATCGACGCGCGGCTGATGATCGTGATCGAAGACGTGCCGCAGTTCGCCGACTCGCCCGCTGAGCGCCCGCTCAAGGCGCTGTTCCAGGCCGTCAACCGCAGCGAGCACCTGCTCATCGGCGACGCGGACGTCACGCAGGTCACCAGTGGCTTCGGCCTGGTGGGCGACTTCAAGGGCGGCCGGAAGGGCATCATCATCAAGCCCGACGCGTTCGACGGCGACGCGGTGTTCAAGGTGCCGTTCCCGAAGGTCAAGCGGTCCGACTTCCCCGATGGCCGCGGCATCTTCGTGCAGGCGGGGCGCCAGGTCACGGTCCAGCTGCCGCTGGTCGAGGCATCCGTCCTCCCCGTTCCGCAGGCGGCGCCGCAGCATTGACGCGGGCCGCGGCGCCCGACGCGAGGACATGGGGAATGATCCCCATCGCGTGCCGTCGGCGCGCTCCGTTAGGTTGCTGAGTGTCCCGCCCGACGGGGGTCGGGAATCTGAGTGAGGGAGTTGACGATGGCCGATTTCGGTGCTTCGTATGCGGAGATGGAGCAGGTGGCGTCGTCGCTGTCGCAGGCTCGTGATGACATCCAGGGTCAGTTGGACGCGCTGAAGAGCCAGGTGGACACGCTGCTGGGTGAGGACTTCAAGACGCAGCACGCGTCGGGGAAGTTCGGTGAGGGGTACACCGAGCTGACGACGGGTCTGAAGGGTGCTGTGGACGGCATCAACGACATGTCGGAGTCGCTGCTGGGCATGATGCGTGCCATTCAGGACCTCGACCAGCAGCTCGCCGGCGGCTGAACCGGATCATCGGGGTCGGGAGCGGTGCAGGCCGCTCCCGACCGGTGACCGGAGAGGGCGGACGAGTCGGATCGGGAATGAGGAGACCCAGTGAGCGTCAAAGTCAGCTATGACGACCTCGGTGCACTGAGCACGCAGCTGAAGAGCATCATCGACGAGTTCGAGCATGCGGGCAGCCGCCGCCGCGACCTCGAGGGTGCCGTCGACCGCCCGTACGAGCTGGGTGATCTGAAGGACGCGGCGCACGACTTCGAGGGCCGCTGGGACGATCGCCGGAAGCGCCTGATGGACAGCTGCAAGGGACTCGCGGAGCATGTCGACGGCGTGATCGAGGGTTTCCAGGACTTCGACGAGGAAGCCGGCAACCGAACCGGCGAGAGATGAGCCGACGATGACGACAGTGCTTCCGTACATGCCCTCGCAGACGCCGAGGGGAGGAAACCTCATCGAGCACCTGCGCGGCGATGCGGGCGACGTCCAGACGCGTGGTCAGCAGATCGTCGACCTCGGTGCCGACATGTCCGCCGCGTGGACGCTCATCAAGCAACTGGTCGACAACGGCGCCGACATGGAAGGCAGCACCGTCGACAAGCTCCGCGACGTTGCGGGTGAGGTCAGCGGCGATCTGTCGAAGGCGGCCGAGCTGTACGCCGCCGTCGGGCCGCACATCCTCACCTATGGTCAGGAGCTCGAGACGTCGAAGGCCGCGATCGATCCGATCGTCGACGACCTGATCGAGTTGTGGGCCGCCTACTACTCGCTGTCGCGCGCCGCCGACACGGCTGAGGGCGCCGTTCCGCGAGAGCCCGATGACGATGCCGATGCCGATGAGCAGTCGTCGTACGACACCGCGAACGCCAATGCTGTCGAGAAGCGGGGTCTCGCCGACGCCAAGCGCGGCGAGTGGGACGCGCGGGCCGGTGAGTACGACACGGAGTGGGACAGCTGGCACACCGCGTTCCAGACCGCGGCCACGAACATCAAGGAAGGCTTCAGCGGCAAGATCGAGGACTCCTGGAAGGACGACCTGCGAGGTGCCCTGGAGTTCCTCTCGAACGTCCTCGCCGTGGCCGGCATCGTGCTCGCGGTGCTGGCGATCGTCGTGGGCGGACCCATCATCGCCGCACTCGCGGCGATCGTCGCCGTCGCGACGCTCGCCGTCGCCCTCACCCGCAAGCTCGCGTTCGACGACGGAAGCTGGGTCGACGTCGCTTTCGGCGTCATCGGCGTGGTGCCGTTCATCGGCCCCGCGGCGCGTGGCCTGCGCGGACTGGGCGCCCCCGGGGGCTGGCGCGCACTCGGAACGGCGTTCGGCGACGACGCCGCCCGCCTGTTCGGCGTCGGTGCGACGGGGATCGACGACTGGGCCTCGGGGCTGAACCGCCTGCAGGGAACCGGGTTCGGCGCGAAGGCCGTCGACTTCACGACGGGCCTCTTGACCGGTCAGAACATGGCGCATTGGGCGGACCCCGCGGTGATGACCGGCGGGTGGAACATCGTCGAGGGTACGGCCGGCGTCTGGGCGACGCAGCTCGGGATCGCCGGGTGGATCAAGGACACCGCAGGCGGGGCGTTCCCGGGGTCCTTCGATCCCGACCAGAACCCGTTCTCGTGACGGGGATTCCGCTGCGGGTCGTGGGTGATGGAAGACTGGCATGGTGAGTGACCTGCGCGCGGAGTTGGCCGGAGGCGCCGGAGCGACCGTGCCGAGGTATCGCATGCTGCTGCCGCCCGGGTGGCGGTCGTACGACATGGGGGCCGACACCGAGCGCGATCTCGTCGCGGCGGCGAAGGCACGCCTTGCCGAGGCCGGCCGACCCGACCTGGGGGCGGCGCTCGCTGCGCAGGTGAAGGACGCCCTGGCACAGCTGAAGGGCCAGGACGCGTTCGCCTACGCCCTGCCGGCCGAGAGCTCGCCCACCTGGGTGCTGGGCTCTGCGAGCCTCGTGGGCCTGCGTCGTCGGTCGACGCCGCAATGGACGCTCGACGACATCGTCGAGGATGCCGTGCGCAATCGCGGCGGCGTCCCGATCGGCGAAGGTCACCGCATGGTGCGCTGGACCGAGCGGCGCCCGACCCGCGTCGACGGCGTCGACGCGGTGAGCTTCCTCATCCACTACCTGATCCCGATCCCCGGCACCCGGCGCACGCAGGCCGTCCAGTGGACGGCCACCGTGGCCCATGGGGCCGACCTGGCGTCCGATGACCCGGTGCTGCTGGCGTGGCTCGCTCTCTTCGACAACCACATATCCTCGTTCACCTGGAGCGTCAGCTGAGATGCAGTTGAACCTTCGCTTCGACCGGGAGCACTGCATCCCGGTCGACTTCCCCGCGCACTCGGCGACCGATCGTTCCGAGTGGGCACGCGCGACGGCGGCCGACTTCGTCGCGCGCACGGGGCTCGCCCGCGAAGCCGCCGGCCCGATCGCCGCGGCGCTCGACGATGTCGCCCGGCTAGCCTCGGACGACAGCCGCAGCCTCGTCATCGTCGGCATCGACGGTCGGGTGATCGCGCCATTGACCGTGTTCGCGGTGGATGGTGCGCTCAGCGAGGCCGATCAGGCGGCGTTCCTCTGGTCGCCCTCGGCGCAGTTGCCGGCGACGACTGAGGTGATCGAGACGGATAACTTCGGGATCGGCATCTCGGCGACGCTTCTCGAGCGGCACGGCGACCGGGAGTTCGGATTCGAGCGCTGGCTGTTCTTCGGCGAAGACGCGACTGTCGCCGCCATTCTCGGCCCTGTCGCCCCCTACGGGCTGGCCTTCGTGGAGGAGGCGGCGAAGGCGGTGCTGCGGCAGTCCACGCTTGAGGGCTTCGTCGCGTCGAGCGACCGCGTGCGCGTCGACGCACTCGACCGCGCCGTGGTGCGCTTCGGAGAGGAATGGCCGGCATGACCGCCAGATCGCTGACAGAGCTCGTCGACGAGGCATCGTCGTGGACGCCCGTGGATTGGTGGCGCCTGGAGCTGCGGTCATTCTCGCGCACCGCCGCGCAGCGCCCCCTTGCCGTGCTCGCGCCGGCAGAGGCGATGTCGGAGCACCGCGGGGTGACGCTGGGCAGTTTCATCCAGGGGCTGGCGTATCTCTTCGCCGTCGCCGCTCCGGTGATCGCCGCCGCAGCCATGGTGCGGTGGGTCCTCGGCGATACCGCGTACGATTTCCCTCTGGCCTTCGCAGGCACGATCACGCTGGTCAGCCTGCTGGTGACGGGGTGGAGTGAGCTGCAGCGGCTGCGCCACCCGCGTGCGTCGCGAGCGTCGGCCGTGCGAACGCTGGCGCTCATCCACGTCATCCCCGGGCTCATCACGGCTCTCATCGCACTCACGGCCGGCGCGCCCTTCCTGCAGGGCGGCGCATGGGTGTGGATCGCCGTGGTCGCCGCCGACATCGTCGTCCACGTCGTCATCCTGATCCGCGGTCCGCTGCCCGCGAGCGGACCGCAGAACGAGCGCGAGAATCTGCAGTGGAGCATCCGCGAGATCCCGCCTGGCACGCTCGCCGAGATCACGGCGCGCCGGGATGAAGCGATCCGGCGTCTCGCCGATCGCGGCCTCGTCGAGCCGGGCACGGCGACGCGGGCGCTCGCGACCGCGCCGGGAGAGTTGGCCCTGACGCTTGCGCCCGAGCTCCAGAAGTCGGACCCGCAGCGCTCGCGTTGATGGTCGCTGAGGCCGATCTCACGCCCGGCGGTGCTGCGGCGCGACGGTGACCGGCGGCATCCGATCCCATGGGGAATGGTCCCCATGGGCTCCGCCGGGTGCTCCGGTTAGCGTGGAGTCATCGGCCCGACGGGGGTCGGGAATCTGAGTGAGGGAGTTGACGATGGCCGATTTCGGTGCTTCGTATGCGGAGATGGAGCAGGTGGCGTCGTCGCTGTCGCAGGCTCGTGATGACATCCAGGGTCAGTTGGACGCGCTGAAGAGCCAGGTGGACACGCTGCTGGGTGAGGACTTCAAGACGCAGCACGCGTCGGGGAAGTTCGGTGAGGGGTACACCGAGCTGACGACGGGTCTGAAGGGTGCTGTGGACGGCATCAACGACATGTCGGAGTCGCTGCTGGGCATGATGCGTGCCATTCAGGACCTCGACCAGCAGCTCGCCGGCGGCTGAACCGCCCCGCAACGCAAAGCTCGACTGTCTGACCGGAGCGCCGCTCCTGCGGCCTCCGGTCAGCCGTCCTCGGAGAGACTGCCATGACCGATGTGCGGATCGACTACGACGCGATGAACGCGAGCCGGCACGCGTACGCCAACATGCGGACGGTGCTGGACGACGCCACGGGCGCGCTCTCGAACGTGTCGGGCTCGGCGGTGCCGCAGGACGAACTCCGTCGGCGCCTCGAAGACCTGCACGGGTCATGGGGCGGCGGCATGGACAAGCTCGCCCGCTACGCGGAGGATGCCGGCACCGGCCTCCAGGGCATCCTCGAGGCGTTCCAGGGCCTGGACAGCGAACTCGGAGCGAGCATGGTGCCCCAGGAAGGCAGCGCGGCGTGACCGACTTCAGCGCCCTCGGGTTCGACCCCGCACCGGGCGACCTCGCGACCCTCGACAGCTACGTCGACGCGCTGTCGAACGGCTGCGACGGCGTGGACGACGCGCTGTCGATGCTCGACGGCGGCGACGACGCCGACTGGGTCGGGCTCTCTGCCACCGCTTTCCGCGCCTCCATGAGCGAGGACTTCCGCCCGCAGCTCGCCGACACCGGTGAGGCGCTGCGCACATCGCGCAACGCCCTGCGCGCCTGGAGCACCCAGCTCGCCTCCTTCCAGCAGCGGGCGAGGGTGCTCGCCGAGGAGGCGGATGCCGCGGCCGCGCGGGTCGCCGCGTGCGAGACCGCGCACACAGCGGCGGTGAAGCACAAGGACGACGACGACGCGAACCCCGACGCCGTGTCCGACGCGGCCCTCGCGCTCGGGAGCGCCGGCGACGACCTCGAGCAGATCCGCGCCTCCGCCCGCAGTCTCAAGGCCGAGGTCGACGACGAGGCGACGGTCGCGGCGCGCTCGCTCAACGACGCCGGCGGCATCCTCGACGACTATGCGGGCAACGCATTCTCGAACTTCCTGGGCGACGCGGGTGAATGGCTCGCCGACGCCGGCAACTGGCTCATGGAGAACGTGGTGCCGATCCTGGAGGACATCCTCCGGGCGGCGCTGCCGATCATCGCGATCCTGTCGCTGTTCATCCCGGTCCTCGGCACCGTGGCGCTCATCATGTCGATCGCCCTCGTCGCGATCGACGGTCTCCAGGCCCTGACCGGGCGGGGGGACTGGACGGACTTCGCGGTCGGCGCCCTGGGTCTCCTGGCCGGTGGTGCCCTCGGCATGGCGGCGAAGTCGCTCGTCGGTCCCGGTGGTCAGGTGCTCATCCCGTCGATCCAGCAGATGACCCCGGCGCTGGCCGGCGGCGGCACCGCGGCGGGATCGCTCGCGGTGGCCCTGAACGTCAACCTCCCGAACCTGGTCTCGAACACGTACTGGACGATGTCGCAGGCGAAGGACGCGCACGACAACGGCGAGAGCTTCGTCGACAGCCTGAGCGGCCCGTGGCAGAACCTCGCCGAGCGCGTCGACAACACGATCCAGGGCAACGGTCCTCGCACGGATGAGGAGCTCTGAGATGGTGACACCGAGAACGAGCGGCGATCGCGTGTGGCAGCGGATGCCGCAAGGGTGGATCGAGTTCCGCTCGTTCGGCGACCGCACGCCCCAGGAATGGCTGGACTGGTATCTGGCCGGCGGTGAGGGCTGGCTCCCCGACGACGCACGCGCCGCGATCGTGGCGGGCTTCCATGCCGGGGTCGCCGCGTTCGAGGGAACGGACTTCGACTCGGCGGGAGTCTCGATCACGCTCGGCGAGCGCCCGGCCGTCAGCTTCCTCTGCACGAACGTGGTGAGGGTGGCGGCAGGGACGGATGCCCCGTCCCTCGAGTTCCACCGTCTCTTCCCGCTCGCGCGGTTCGGCGTGGATTCCGCGGCCGAGACCTTCACCGCGCCCGACGGGCGCGTGGGAACGGTCGCCTCCGGCACGCTGCAGCTCGGTGGCAGGGCGGTCGTCACGACGGTCGGCGAGATCCGCCTGCCCGCCGGCGACGGGACGATCCTCGTGATGGGCATGTGCACCGACATCGGCCAGCGCACCGAGCTGGCCGTCCTCGCCGCCTTCACACTGTCGACGACGCAGGTGCTGCCCGACGGCGTCGAGCCTGCTCCCCTGGAAGCGTCGGCGAGCGGGAGCGACCTGCCGCACGCCGTAGCCTGACGGTATGGCTTTCGCACTCATCCTTCCGGCTTCGCGCCCGTGGATCGACGTCCCGAGCGGTGAGAAGGCGGTGGCCGAGGCGGATCGCGTGGCGGTGCTCCTGCGTGCCGATTACGAACGCTGGTCGCGCTGGTCGCTCGGGCTGGTGTGCTTCGCGGGTGCGGCGCTGGGCGTGTTCGTCGTCGGCGGGATGCTCGACGCGATCGTGGCGCTCGGCGGGGCGGTCGCCCCGGTCGACGTCGTCGTCATCGCCATCGCCTCTGTCGTCGCCCTCGCCGGGGCCGTGGGGCTCGTGCGGCTGTGGCAGACCGGACGGACGCTGACGCAGGCGGCGACCGAGTGGCTCCGCCTGCCGTACCGTCAGGGCGGTCGAACTCGGCGCGGAGGCGGCTGGGTGCTCGCCCGCACGACGAACTTCGACCCGCCCCTCTTCGCCCGGCTCACGACGGCCACGCTCGCCTTCCTGCTGGCGATCGGGGGAGTGGCGCTCGCGTTGCGCGATCTGGCCGCCGGTTCGTTCGTCGGCCTCTCCGCGACGGCAGGGCTCGTCGGCATCATCGCCCTCGCCTGCGCACTGGGCCAGGCCGGCGGCGTCGTCCGGATCGTCTCGGGCGTGAGCGAAGGCGATCCACTCTGGCACCGTGTGCGCTCGGCGTTCGTCCGCAGCGACGAGTAGGCGTCGGCGCGTGACCGATATCTCTGCCGATCCATGGCGGCAGTTCATCCAGTCCGGCCGCGCCCTGCGGCTGGAGGTGGACCGCCCGCAGCTGACGGCGACCCTGCAGCGCAACACGCGCTACCTGCTCGTGACGGGCGGCATCTGCGCCGTGGGGACCGCGGTCATCGTGGGTCTGCTTGCGACGGGCATCGGCCGCGCGGTCACGTTCGCGCTGCTCGGGATCCTGCTCGTCGTCATGCTGGGCAACGTCGGGCTGGGCCTCGTCTCGCGCCGCCGTGTGCGGAAGACCATGGCGGTGGAGGGCACGTTCATCGAGGTCGACGCGGCCGGCGTGCGACTAGCCGGCGTCCCGCCGCTCGCGTGGGCGCAGGCGCTGGGTGTCGTCGTATCCGACAACCGGGCCACGATCGGCGAGGGCAAGGCTCTCGCACGCCGGCTGCGCACGCTCGCGTACGGCACCGGCGGCTCGCTGAACTCCATCGTCATCGGCCTGCACGACATGCGCACCGTGCGCACCGGGGCACGCGGTCCCCGTGTCGCGTCGCTCGACCTGGGAATGCACGACCACGGCGCCGTCGTGCTGAACCTCGATGTCGCCCTCGACCACGAGCAGTGCGATCAGGTCCGCGAGGCGCTGCGCGCGGCGACCGCCCTCAACAACGTTCCCTTCCGTTGGACGGCCGACAACGGCACGGTCGCGCGGGCCACGCTCGAGATGGGTCGAGGCGACCGGCTGACCATCTCCTGATGCTGTACAGCGCCGGCCTACGAGGAGTCCGAGAAAGAGGGGAACTGATGGAGCGCTTCGAGACGAGTGCGCCGTTCTACGAGTACCGGGGAGAGCTGTTCCGACTCCACTCGGGAACTGCGACGGCCAAGCGGGTATGGGTCGAGGGTGAGCTCACCTCGGAGCGGTTTCCTGACGCGCTGGAGTTCGGCGCCGACTCGGCCGAACCCTGGGTGCTGCTTCCCACCGAAGCATTCGACGCACGGTTCCAGCGGACGGTCTCGGGCCGATGGAACGGCGTACCGGTCCACGTAGTCTCGCAGATCGAGCGGGGTCGGAATCGTGGCCTGGTGCGGATCTCGTACGCGGGAAACCATCCGGACGAGGCCAAGGCTGCCGGTATGCCCGGTGACCAGCACAACGGGTGGGGTGGCGACGTGCCCCCGTCGGAGATCGCCGACATCTCGGTCGAGATGACCGAGCGGGAGCGCATGCAGAAGAATCGGGATTCCTCCGGGTGAGCCGCACAGCCGTGTCCGATTTCCGCGAGCCGATGTCGGGGGAGCGTGTCAGGCTAGGGGCATGAGCCTGGTCATGACGTTCGACGAGAGGTACCGCGCGATCGATTCGCGCGACGCCCGCTTCGATGGGCAGTTCGTCACGGCGGTGCGCTCGACCGGCATCTACTGCCGCCCGAGCTGCCCCGCGCGCACGCCGAAGCCCTCGAACGTGACGTTCTATCCGACCAGCGCCGCCGCGCACGAGGCGGGCTACCGCGCGTGCAAGCGGTGCCTGCCCGAGGCCGCGCCGGGGTCGCCGCAATGGAACCTGCGGGGCGATACCGCCGGTCGTGCGATGCGGCTCATCGCCGACGGCGTCGTCGAGCGCGAGGGCGTGCCCGGGCTCGCCAGCCGGCTCGGCTACTCGCCGCGGCACCTGACGCGGCTGCTCACCGCCGAGCTCGGCGCCGGTCCGCTCGCCCTCAGCCGTGCGCACCGCGCGCAGACCGCACGCATGCTGCTCGTCGGCACCGACCTCACGGCCGCCGACGTCGCGTTCTCGAGCGGGTTCGCGAGCGTGCGCCAGTTCAACGACACCATCCGTGAGGTGTTCGGGATGCCGCCGCTCGAGCTCCGGGCGCGGCGCCGCGTCTCGCGGCATGAGGGGCCGGGTGCGGCGGGTTCGGCGCCCGGGGTCACGATCGACCTCGCGCTTCCGCACCGCGGCGCTCTCGATGCCCCGGGACTCTTCGCATGGATGGCGGCCCGTGCCGTCTCGGGTGCCGAGGCGGCGACGGCGTCGACCTTCGCCCGCACGATCCGCCTGCCCCACGGACCCGCGTGGTTCGAACTCCGGCTCGACGACCTCGAGCGCGTGCGGCTGCGCGCTGCGCTCACGAACCTCGCCGACCTCTCGACGCTCGTCACGCGCGCGCGTCGCCTCTTCGACCTCGACGCCGATCCCGACGCGGTCGACGAGTCGCTGGCGCAGCATCTCGAGCTCGCCCCTCTCGTCGAGGCGCTGCCGGGCATCCGCGTCCCGGGCGCCGCAGATCCGCACGAGATGCTCATCCGGGCGATGGTGGGGCAGCAGATCACCGTCGTCGCCGCACGCACCGCGCTCACGGCGCTCACGGCTGCGCTGGGGGAGGAGGTCCCCGCCTTCGCAGGGATGCTGTCGCCCGCCACCGACCCCGACGACAGCCCCGTCCGGCTGTTCCCGACCATGGCCGCGATCGCCGAACGGGGCCCCGAGGTGCTCCGCGGCCCCGCCGCGCGCATCCGCGCCATCACGGGCGCCGCCGCGGCCCTCGCCGACGGCTCGCTCACCCTCACCGCCGGCGACGACGCGGTCGAGCAGCGCGCCGCGCTCCTCGCGATGCCCGGCATCGGCCCGTGGACCGCCGACTACGTGCGCATGCGCGTGCTCGCCGACCCCGACGTCTTCCTCCCGGGCGACGTCGCGGTGCGTGCCGGGGCTGCAGCCGTCGGGCTTCCCGCCGAGGCGCGCCCGCTCGACGCGTGGGCCGCCCGCACGGCCCCGTGGCGCAGCTACCTCACCGCCCACCTCTGGCGCGCCGTCCCGCCGAAGCCCGCCGCACCGCGCCGGGTCGCGGCATCCATCATCCCCACACCGTCACCCACGACCACCGGAGGCATCTCATGACCACCGCCACCATCCAGACACTCGACACCCCCGACGGCGCGTTCACGCTCCTCGCCGACGACGACGGGCGCGTGCTCGCCTCGGGGTGGACCGCCGACGCCGACGCGATCCTCGGCCGTCTCGCGGACCGCGTACGCCCCTCATCCGTCGAGAAGGGCGAGACGGATGCTGCGGCCGCTGTCGCCGCCTACTACGGCGGAGACCTCGGCGCGATCGACGACGTCGCCGTCGCGCAGTACGGCACCGCGATGCAGCTCGCCGGGTGGGATGCGCTGCGGCGGATCGCCCCCGGTCGACCGCTGACCTACAGCGAGTTCGCCGTCGAGCTCGGGTCTCCGAGTGCGGTGCGGGCCGCGGCATCCATCTGTGCGCGCAACGCGCCCGCGCTCTTCGTGCCGTGCCATCGGGTGCTGCGCACCGACGGCACGCTCGGCGGGTTCGCGTGGGGACTGCCCGTCAAGCAGCGCCTGCTCGACCGTGAAGCGGCGGTGCCCGCGCTCATCTGAATCGCCCGCCTCAACCGCTTTCCGGGGGACCGGAAAGCGGTTGTTGCTTTCAGAGAATTCTCAGGTATATGCTGGAGGGCTGTCGCGTCGCTACGACCTAGCGGAGTGCGCAGCCCTTTCCGCTGAGCCCAAGGAGGAAGAAATGTATCAGGCCGCCATCGCCGCGAAGACCGCCTTCGTCCTCCGTCCCGCGGGACCCCGCGCCGTCTCCCGGCTGCCGCGTCCCCGCGTTCAGGGGTAGTCCGCCTCCTCGCACCTGCCGGCCCGGCCGGATTCGGCATACCGCCGTCCTCCGGAGCGTTCCTCACCGAGGAAGCTCCTCTCTCATGACAGCGCTCCCACACGGCGCTGTCGCCTCGCGACCCGACGACGGGTCACCGCAACACCCCCACAAGGATCATGACCACCACCGCCCTTCCTGAGCGATCAGAACAGCCGCAACGGTCCGAACTGTCCACCTTCACAGCCCTCGCCCGGCTCCTCCCGTTCGCGAAGCCCGTGCTTCCGCGTCTCATCATGGGCGCCGCCAGCGCGCTCGTCGCCAGCCTGCTCGCGCTGACGATCCCGCTCGTGCTCGAGCAGGTGGTCGGCGGCCCGATCGCCTCCGGCGACATCGCCATGATCGGGTGGGGCGCCGCCGCGATCCTCGCGCTGGGCCTCGCCGAGGCCCTCATGGTCTGGCTCCGCCGCTGGTTCGTGCTCGGCCCCGCGACCATGGTCGAGTACGAGCTGCGCCAGACGTTCTACTCGCGCCTGCAGCGCCTGCCGGTCTCCTTCCACGACCGGTGGCAGTCCGGGCAGCTGCTGAGCCGCATGATGCAGGACATCAGCATGCTGCGCCGCTGGCTCGCCTTCGGCGTCGTGCTGCTCGTCGTCAACGTGATCACCATCGTCGTCGGCACCGCGCTGCTGTTCCGCTGGCACTGGGCGCTCGGCACGATCTTCCTCGTCACGTCCGCCCCGCTCTGGTACGCGGGGTACCGGTTCGAGAAGTCCTACGGCACGCTCGCGCGCCAGTCGCAGGACCAGGCCGGCGACCTCGCCACGTCCGTCGAGGAGAGCGTCCACGGCATCCGCGTGCTCAAGGCCTTCGGCCGCGGCAAGCACGCGCTGCAGAAGTTCACGCGACAGGCCGAGACGCTGCGCGAGACCGAGCTGAGCAAGGCCCGGGCCGTCGGCTGGATCTGGTTCTGGCTCGTGCTGCTGCCCGACATCGCGTTCGCGCTGTGCCTCGGCGCCGGCATCTACCTGACCGCCATCGGTCAGCTGCAGGGCGCAGAGCTCATCGCGTTCTTCGCCATGGCGACGGTGCTGCGTTGGCCGATGGAGTCGATCGGCTTCCTGTTCTCATTCCTGCTCGACGCGCGCACCGCGACCGACCGCATCTTCGAGGTGTTCGACGAGCAGAACACGATCGTCGACCCCGAGGAGCCGGCCACCATCGCGAAGCCGCGCGGCGAGCTCGCGTTCGAAGGCGTGCACTTCCGGTATCAGGATGCTGCGGAGCGCGAGCGCGACCTGCTCGACGGCGTCGACCTCGTGCTCCGGCCGGGCGAGACGATGGCTCTCGTGGGCCTGACCGGGTCGGGAAAGACGACCCTCACGACGCTGCCGACGCGGCTCTACGACGTGACCGGTGGCCGCGTGACGCTGGACGGCGTCGACGTGCGCGATCTGACGCTCGCCGAGCTGCGCCGGCACATCGGCATGGCGTTCGAGGACGCGACCCTCTTCTCCCAGTCGGTGCGTGACAACGTGCTGCTGGGCCGCGAGGATCTCGTGCCCGGCAGCGACGAGGCCGAGCGCGTCATGCGCGAGGCGCTCGAGGTGGCGCAGGCGTCGTTCGTCGACGACCTGCCGGACGGCGTCGACACGATCATCGGCGAGGAGGGCCTGTCGCTCTCGGGCGGCCAGCGCCAGCGTCTCGCGCTCGCGCGCGCCGTCGCCGCACGGCCCGCCGTGCTCGTCCTCGACGACCCGCTGTCGGCGCTCGACGTCGACACCGAGGCACTCGTCGAGGATGCGCTCCGCGAGGTGCTGCACGAGACGACCGCGCTCGTGGTCGCGCACCGCCCGTCGACGGTCACGCTCGCCGACCGGGTGGCGCTGCTCGAGGCGGGCCGCGTGACCGCGGTCGGCACGCACTCCGAACTGCTGCGCACCAGCGAGCACTACCGACACGTGATCTCGAGCCTCGAGGTCGAAGAAGCCCGGCTCAGGGCGAGACAGGAAGACCAGGAATGGGAGGTGACCCTGTGAGCACCACGGTGACCGGAACGAGCGGCGAAGACCGCTCCGATTACACGCGCGATGAGAGCAAGGCGATCCGCAAGCGCTCGCTGCGCCTCCTCGGCTCGCTCATCTCGCCGGTGCGCGCGCAGCTGATCCTCGCGGGCGTCGTGCTCGTCGTCTCGACCGCACTGCGCGTCGCGGGGCCGTGGCTCATCGGTGTCGGCATCAACAACGCGCTGCCGGCCGCGGTCGAGCGCATGGACTGGGCGCCGACGATCCTCGTGGTCCTCGTGTACCTCGTCACGGCTCTCGGCGGCGCCGCCCTCATCGGGTGGTACGTGGTCGTCGCCGCGCGCCTCACGCAGGCGATCATGCTCGACCTCCGCAAGCGCATCTTCCTGCACACGCAGCGGCTGAGCCTGGAGTTCCACGAGTCGTACACGTCGGGCCGCATCATCTCGCGCCAGACGAGCGACCTCGACACCATCCGCGAACTCCTCGACGGAGGCCTCAACGAGCTGGTCTCGGGCATCCTCTACGGAGCGTTCACGCTGGTCGCGCTGTTCCTCGTGGACTGGCAGTCGGGCCTGATCCTCACGTTCATGGGCATCCCGCTGTTCCTCCTGATGCGCTGGTTCTACACGCGCTCGCAGCTCGTCTACCGCGAGTCGCGCGTCGTCAGCGCGAAGGTGATCGTCAAGTTCGTCGAGACGATGACGGGCATCCGCGCCGTGAAGGCCTTCCGCAAGGAGGGGCGCAACGACGAGGAGTTCGGCGGTCTCGCGCTGGACTACCGCGACGTCAACATGCGCTCGATCCGCCTGTTCGGCACGTTCGAGCCGGGACTCATGGCGGTGGCGTCGTTCACGCTCGCGATCGTGGTCGCGTGGGGCGGCATCCGCGTCGTCGACGGCGCGATGGAGATCGGCTTCCTGCTGTCGGCGGTGCTGTACGTCCGCAACTTCTTCTCGCCGCTGCAGGAGGTCGCGTTCTTCCTGAACTCGTACCAGTCCGCGACGGCGGCGCTCGAGAAGGTGTCGGGCGTCCTGGAGGAGGAGCCCACGGTTCCCGACCCCAAGAACCCGGTCGACCTGTGGGCCGCGAAGGGCCACATCCGGTTCGACGACGTGCTGTTCGGGTACTCGCAGGACCGCGTCATCCTTCCGGATTTCTCGCTCGACATCCCGGCCGGTCAGACGATCGCGCTCGTGGGGACGACGGGTGCCGGCAAGTCGACGCTCGCCAAGCTCGTGTCGCGGTTCTACGACCCGACCCGCGGTGCGGTGACGCTCGACGGCGTGGACCTGCGCAGCCTGCACCCGAAGGATCTCCGTCGCGCGATCGTCATGGTCACGCAGGAGGCCTACCTGTTCAGCGGCACGGTCGCCGACAACATCGCGCTCGGCAAGCCCGACGCGACGCTCGACGAGATCCAGGCGGCGGCTCGCGCGGTCGGAGCGGACACCTTCATCCAGGCTCTTCCCGACGGCTACGGCACCGACGTCAACAAGCGCGGCGGCCGAGTGTCGGCGGGTCAGCGCCAGCTGATCTCGTTCGCACGGGCGTTCCTCGCGAACCCGGCGGTGCTGATCCTCGACGAAGCGACCGCGTCGCTCGACATCCCGTCGGAGCGCCAGATCCAGGACGCGCTGCAGACGCTGCTCGCCGACCGCACCGCGATCATCATCGCGCACCGTCTGTCGACGGTCGCGATCGCCGACCGCGTGCTCGTCATGGAGCGCGGCGAGATCATCGAGGACGACACCCCCGAGGAGCTCATCGGCGGCACCGGCAAGTTCGCGCAGCTCCACGCCGCTTGGCGGGAGTCGCTCGTCTGACCCACGTCTGAGACCCCGGATGCCCCGGCCCCCTGTCCACACTCAGGGCCGGGGCATCCGTCGTCTTGTCTCTTCTCTTCCGAGCGCCGCGCCGCCCGCAACAGGTCAACCGGGCTTCCACAGGAGCGAATCCGACTGGGGGCGCCTGCAGAAGCCCGGTTGACCTGTCGAAGTGGTGGGGCAGGGCTCGAGGCGCGGCCGGGTTCCACGACCGTGGATCAGGCGTAGGCGACAGAGACCGCGTGGGCGAGTGGATGCTGCGGCGCGAGGCCCGCGAGGGCCGCGGCGCCGTCGATGCCGTGGCCGAGAGGCTCGACCAGCGTGGCGTCGAACTCGCTGGCGGCGATGTGCGAGGCGAAGGCCTCGCGCAGCTGCGGGGAGCGGAACACGCCGCCGATCGCGCACGCGGCGAAGTGCTCGCGCTCGTCGTCGGAGCGCACGCGGCGCAGCGCCGTCTCGACGCTGTGGGCGAGCTCCCCGCCGGCGCGGACGGTGATGTTCTGCGAGACCGGGTCGCCCTCGGTCGCGAGTCGCGCGACGTGGGCTGCGAAGGACGCGATCACGCTCACGCGCTCGGGGTCGGACTGCAGGTGGATGTACGCCTGGCTGAGGTCGGGCCACCGCTCCTCGGCGACGGCGCGCAGCGCGGTCGCGGGACCGCGGCCGTCGTACTCGCGCATCACGGCGTCGAGGGCCTCGCGGCCGATCCAGTAGCCGCTGCCCGCGTCGCCCATGAGGTAGCCCCAGCCGTCGACGCGCGCCACCCGCGAGGCGCCGACCGCGAGCGTGACCACGCCGGTGCCCGCCGCGACGACCGCGCCGCGAGTGTCGCCGAGTGCCCCGAGGAACGACGTCGTCGAGTCGTGCGCGAGGATCACCTCGTGCACGCCGGCGTCGTCGATCCGGGCGAGGAAGGCGGCAGCATCCGATTCCCGTGTCGTGAGACCCGAGACGCCGGCGCTCACGACCGAGACCTCGGCGCCGGTGCGCTCGATCGCGGCGTGCGTGACGGCGGCGAGCTGGGGCAGGAGGGGCTCTCCGGTGCGGATGCCGGGGAACACGATGTCGTGCTCGCGCACGCGCACCTTGATCCCGGTCTGGCCTGCATCGATCGCCAGCACTGCGGCGGTCATCGCGAGACCCCCGCCGCGAGTGCCGAGTACTGTGCGCGCAGATACTCGCCGGCCGGCTTGCCGTACGGGCAGTAGTCGTCGTTGAACTCCGCCTCCTCAGCGGAGTACAGGCGTGCAGGCCAGTCCCACAACATGAATCCCCCCACCCACGCGCGCTGCGCGCACGCCTCGAACATGACCCTGTAGTACCGCAGTTGCTCGCCGGGGGAAACCTCCCCGGGCAGCGACCAGTCGTTCGGGCGATCCGGCGATCCCTCGCGCGAGGGGCACCCGGCCTCCATGAAGAAGAACGGCTTGCCCGTCGCGGCGACGGCCGCCTCGATGCGGTCGAGTTCGGCCTCCCACCGGTCGACGGGGTAGTAGCCGCTCGAGCTCACGACGTCGACCGCATCCCACCAGCCGAGGCGGTCCTCCTGGTACTTGTCGCAGTTGTACGTCACGATGCCGGAGTACTCGGCCCGCACGGCGGCGATGAGCTCGCGCCACTCGGCCTCGCGGGCGTCGGCGCGCACCATCTCGCAGCCGACACAGAGCATCTCGCAGCCCTCCGCCTCCGCGAGGCGCGCGGCGTGCACGATGAACTCGCGGTACGACGCGAACCACTCGCCCCACGTCGGCTCGCCCGGGACGTCCTGGTCGAAGAACCCGATGTGCGCGCGCCACGTGCCGTCGGCGACATTGACGACGGGCTTCAGACACACCTTCAGCCCGAGCGCCTTCGCCTCGCGGATCGCCCACACGATCTCGTCGTCGGTCACCGTCGGCTCCTCACGGAACCGCACCTCGGTCGACTGGGCGGTGTCCTGCAGGGCCGCGTACGCCAGCGCGGTCCAGTTCACGCCGTGGTCGGCCATCAGCCGCAGGGACTCGGATGCCTCGGCCGTCGCCCATGTTCCGCGCACGCCTGTCCATCCCCAGGTCATTCCGGCCACGTACGGCCCGAGCGCCCGGGTGGTCTCGGCGGTCACGAGGCGACCAGCTCGTTGGCGGTGCGCAGCACGCGCGGATCGGAGAGGACGGATGCGGCGAGCCCGTCGCCGTCGTGACGCACGACGAGCGTCGCGCTCTCGCCTGGCAGCAGGGTGACGAGCGCATCGGAGGCCACGGCATCGGGGTCGACCTTGTCGACGAGGAGCGTGAGGTCGCGCACCAGTGTGGAGGCGGTGAGCGTGACCTGCGTGCCGTCCGCCACCGGCTCGGTGTGCACCTCGACGCCGGCCGCACCGAGTGCCGAGTCCCGGGGTTCGGCGAAGAACCAGAATCCCCGGACGTCGTCCACGCCCGCCACCACGAGCTCGGACGCCACGTCGTCGGCACCCGCGATGTCGGCGGGCAGCGACACGGTCAGCGTCTCGCGCGGGGCCAGCGAGACCGGGGTCGCGAACCGGGCGAGCTCGTCGCCCGCGAACCCGAGGCGGCGCGCCACGACGTCGCCCTCCCACGGCTCGTGCGTGTCGTTGACGAGCACCGCGGCCAGACCGCCGTCGCGGGGCTGGATCGTCGCCAGCCGAGGGGCGAAGGCGTTCTTCAGCCCGTAGTACAGCGGCTTGGGGCGCTCGTCGCCGTCGATCGCGGCCCACGAGGTGACCGGCCAGCAGTCGTTGAGCTGCCACACGATCGCGCCCTGCGTGTGCGGCGCCCACGAGCGGAAGTGCTCCAGCGCGGTGCGCACGGCGAGCGCCTGGTTGAGCTGCATCGCCCAGTGCCAGTCCTCCATGGCCTCCGGCATCCGGAAGTGGGGGATCAGCCCGTTCGAGAGCTTGGTGTTGCCCTCCATCGCCTTCTGGTGCACAATCATGCCGGGCGATTCGGGGGTCAGCGGCGCGTCCGACACGGAGCGCACGAGGGTCGACCACGCCGGCGGGCCCTGCCAGCCGAACTCGGCGACGAACCGCGGCGTGTGCTCCCGGTAGGTGGGCCAGTCGCGACGGTTCCACTGCTCCCACAGGTGCATCGAGCCGTGCTGCTCGTCGTTGGGGTGCGGACCGGTCTGCGCCTCGCCGTCCCAGCCCATGCCGGGGCTGAACGGGCTGCCTGCCGCGTACGGCACGTGCGGTGCGAGCTCGGCGACGAGCGAGGGGAACAGCTCGTAGTAGTAGTGCGCGCCCCAGGTCTTGCCGTCGAGGCGCAGCTTCCAGCCCCAGTCCTCGTAGCCCCACAGGTTCTCGTTGTTGCCGGTGAGCAGCACGAGGGACGCATGGTGGCTCAGCCGCACGATGTTCTCGCGCGCCTCCGCCTCGACCTCGGACCGCAGCGGATCCTCCTCGGCGTACGCAGCGCACGCGAACAGGAAGTCCTGCCAGACCAGGAGTCCCATCTCGTCGGCCAGCTCGTAGAAGTCGTCGGACTCGTAGAGCCCGCCTCCCCACACGCGGATGAGGTTGAGGTTCGCGTCGAGCGCCTGCTCGAAGCGGCGGCGCACGCGGTCGCGCGTGACGCGCACGGTGAGTGCGTCGTCGGGGATCCAGTTCACGCCCTTGACGAACACCGGCTGGTCGTTCACGACGAGCGTGAACGGCGTGCCCGCGTCGTCGGGCGTCATGTCCCAGCGCACGTCGCGGAAGCCCACCACGCGGTGGGTCGCGTCGAGCACATCCGGTCCGTCCCCGTGGAGCCGCACGTCGACCACGTACAGGGGCTGCTCGCCGTAGCCTGCGGGCCACCACCGCTCGACGGCGTCGAGGTCGAGGCGCACCCGCGCCCGGTCGCCTTCGACCTCCACGAACGCACCTGGCAGTGCGCCGTCGCCCAGTCCCGGGCCGTTCACCGCGATGCTGACAGTGAGAGGAATGGATGCTGCATCCCCCGCCCGCTCGAGCTCCACCTCCACCGTGACCGTGCCGCCGTCGCCGTCCGGTGTCGCGACGACGCGCGTCTGCGCGAGACGCGCGACCGACCAGGACTCCAGCGCGACCGGCTTCACGATGCCGCTCGTGTAGGTCGCGATGCCCCAGTCCCATCCGAAGCTGCACGCGGACTTGCGGATCGCGTCGTAGGGGAGCGGGTACGGGCGCTGGCGCACGCCGAGTGCGACGCTCTGCTCGTTCGCGTACTTCACCGGGGAGCGGAAGCGCACCACGAGCTCGTTGTCGCCCTCGACGAGCGCGCCGCGCACGTCGAACCGGTAAGAACGGTGCTGGTTCGCCGTCGACCCGACCTCGCGACCGTTGAGGAGGATCGTCGTCACGGTGTCGAGCCCCTCGAAGACGAGATCGGTGCGGTCCGCGGCATCCTTCGTCCATACGAACGTCGTTGCGTACGTCCAGTCGACGAGTCCGATCCACGCCAGCGCCGACTCGTTGTCGTCGAGGAACGGGTCGGGGATCAGACCCGCGGCCAGGAGGTCGGTGTGCACGCACCCGGGGACGGCGGCGGTGACGGCATCCGCGAATCCCTCGGGAGCAGGTCCCGCGGAAGCGCGGAGCGTCCAGCCGGCGTCGATCGGACGGAAGGAGAGGGAAGAGGTCACTTGACGGCTCCTGCGGTGAGGCCCTTGTAGATCCAGCGCTGAAGCAGCAGGAAGGCGATGAACGTGGGGATGATCACGAGGATCGTACCCGCGGCGATCACCTCCCATTGCGCGCCGTACGGGCCCTTGAATCGGAACAGGGAGGTCGAGATGAATCCCTGCGAGGGCAGATAGAGGAAGGGGAGGTAGAACTCGTTGTAGATCGCGATGCCCTTGATGATCACCACGGTCGCGATGGCCGGCCGCAGCAGCGGCAGGATGATGCGCCAGTAGATCGTCCACCGGTTCGCGCCGTCGATCATCGCCGCCTCGTCGAGCGAGACCGGGATGGACTGCATGAACTGGATGAACAGGTAGATCGCGATGATGTCGGTGCCCATGAACAGGATGATCAGGGCGGCCATCGAGTCGTACAGACCGAAGGCGCTGATCAGCTGGAAGGTCGCGACTTGCGTCGTGACGCCGGGGATCAACGTCGCGATGAGGAAGAGCGCGAGCACCAGCCGCTTGCCGCGGAAGTTGAAGCGGTCGAGCGCATAGGCGGCCATCGTGCCGATGAAGATCGTGCCCACCAGCGACACAACCAGGACGATCGTGGTGTTCACGAAGCCTTCGAGCATCTTTCCGCTGACGAACGCGGTCACGAAGTTGTCGAAGTTCAGCCAGTTCGACGGCGGCGTGAACGGCCCCGTCTGCGCGTACTCGGGAGCGGTCTTGAGCCCGGCGAACAGCAGGACCGACAGCGGCAGGATCGTGACGACGGCCGCGACGATGAGACTCGTGTACTTCGCTGTTGTGGCGCTTCCCGAGCGCACGCGCTCGAGGGGCGAGCGTCCGCGGATCTTCGGCTCGGGCGGGCTGGTCCGCAGCGGCATCGTGCGGAGCGGTTCTTCGGTGGTGGTCATGTGAGATCGACCTTCTCGTCGGGGAAGACTCGGCGCTGGATCCACGTCACGACCAGCACCACGATCAGCAGGACGACGGCCATCGCCGAGGCGAGGCCCACCTGCCGGTAGCTGAAGGCGGTCTGCAGCGTGTTGATGACGAACGTGGAGGAGCCGTTCGCGCCGCCGGTCATCACGAAGGGCACCTCGAACACGCTGAGGCTGCCGGCGATCGCGAGGATCACCGTGAGGCCGACCACGCGGCGGATGCCGGGGAAGATGATCGCCCAGAACTGCGCCCAGCGGTTGGCACCGTCGATGTCGGCCGCCTCGTAGAGCTCGTGGGGGATCGACTGGATCGCGCCGAGGAACAGCACGAATCCCATGCCGGTGTAGCGCCAGACCGAGGTCGCGGCGAGCGACCAGTTGACGACGTCCGGGTTGCCGAGCCACTGCGGCGGCTCGGTGACGCCGAACCAGCTGAGGACGGTGTCGAGGGTGCCGCCGGGCTGGAACAGGTACAGGAAGACGAATCCGACGGCCACGCCGTTGATCAGGTAGGGGAAGAACAGGACTCCGCGGAAGAAGCTGGAGAACCGCGTCGAGAAGCTCAGGATCGTCGCGAAGTACAGTGCGATGGCGATCTGGAAGAACGACGCCGCGAAGTAGTAGAGGCTGATGAAGAAGACCGAGAAGATGCGCGGGTCGGTGAAGACCTGCACGTAGTTCTCGAGTCCGACGAGGTTCTTCTGCTGGTCGAGGCCGTCCCAGTCGGTGACGCTGTAGTAGAACAGGTTGATCGCCGGCCAGTAGGTGAACAGCAGGAGCAGTCCCACGGCCGCGGCGAGGAACAGCCACGGTGTGAGGTGCTGCATCACGGTGCGCCCCGCGGAGCCGCCGCGCCGGGTGCCGGCTCCGCGGGAGATCCCGCGAAGCCGGCGCCCGCGCAGGGGGGCGGACAGGGCGGCGGGGGCATCCGCCGGTGCTGCGCCAGGAGTTGCGATGGCCATGTCTCTGCCGCCCCCTTCCGTCAGCCCTTGAGGCTCTCGACCGCGGCGCCCCACTTCTCGTTGAGCTCCGCGAAGTAGCTCTCCTTGTCGCCGTCGGCGGCGCCGCGGGCGATGTCGACGAGCTTCTGGCGGTAGATCGGGCCGTACAGGTCGATCTGCGCCTCGTTCGCGGTCTCGGTGAGGAGCGCCTCCTTGCCGGCCGGGGCGGGGTTGATCTCCATCAGCTCGACGCCGGCAGCCTCGAAGTCGGTGAGCGACTCGGGGAGCGGGTCGTCCTTCAGCGTCGAGACCATCCCCTGCACCTCGGTGTAGTCGGACTCGCCGACGATCCACTGGATGAACGCCCAGGCGGCGGCCTTCGACTTCGAGTGCTTGCTGACGCCGAGGTTGTAGTCGCCTCCGATCACGGCGTACTGCTGGCCGTCGACGTTCGCCGGGAACGCGAAGAACCCGATGTCGTCGGCCGAGGCGCCGTTGTCTTCGGCGGCGGCCTTCATCTGCGACACGGCCCATGAGCCGAGGGTCATCGCGGCGACCTCGCCGGTGCCGATGAGCACCTTCGACTGCTCCCAGTCGGTGGTCAGCGGGTCGTCCTCGGTGAGGCCGGCGGCGACGCTGTCGTACAGCAGCGAGTCGATCGCGTAGATGTCGGTGCCTTCGGTCCACGGCGCCGGGTCTTCGGCGAGCGTGATGGACGCGTCCGCGTCGTCGGTCACCCCGCCGAGGTTCCCGAAGCTCTGCGTGAGCGGCCAGCCGCCCTTGTAGTTGGTGTACAGCGGGATCGCGTCGGTGTTGTCCTTGACTTTCTGGAGCGCGTCGAGCCACTCGTCCTCGCTGGTCGGCAGCTCGGTGACGCCGGCCTCTTCGAAGACCTTCTTGTTGTAGACCACGCCGTTGGCGTTTCCGCCCCACGCGATGCCGTACTGCTCGCCGTCGTAGCTCGCCGCCGGGAGGAACCGGTAGGTGTCGCCGAAGTCCGCCGTCTTGCCGAGCGGCTCGAGGAACTGGTCGAACTGGTCCGGCTGGATGGTGGGGATGCCGATGACGTCGCCGTAGTTGGTCGTCGACATGCGCGTCTGCATCTCGGTGGCGTAGTCGGTGACCGCCTCGATGGTGACGTTGACGTCGGGATACTTCTTCTCGAACTCCTCGACGTACCGGTCGTACGTGCCGTCCTGCACGAGGTCGGTGCGCCAGGTCAGGACCTTGATGTCGCCCTTGACCTCGCCGTCGATCGTGTTGTCGGCGTCGCTCGCCCCGCCGCCCGCGCAGCCGCTGATCGCGACCGCGGCGGTCGCCAGCAGCGCGATGCCCGCGAATGCCTTCTTCGCCATGTGATGTCTCCTTGTCAGGTTCGCCCTTGAACTGCCGGTGCGCGTCGTCGCACCGTTGCGTGGTTCGTCGCGCCGTCAGAGTAGAGCGATTCGAAGCGTTTCCGCAAGCGTTCGATGTCATCGCTGTCTTGTCCTGTCCGTTCGGCATAGTTCAAAGAAACAAGCCTCTTGAACTGGGATTATTTTGTAATCTGTCAGCCCTTCGATGCTCCGATGTCTGTGCAATGTCCTACGTGGACATTTCCGCGCGACTGGTGCTAGCGTGAACCCCGCCGGCAAGGAGGCCCCCTGATGACCGTTCAGCAGCGCGCGACGCTCGAAGACGTCGCGCGGCTCGCGGGAGTGAGCTCCAAGACGGTCTCGCGCGTCTTCACGCACCGCGACCTCGTCGCGCCCGAGACCGTCGAGCGCGTGCTCGGCGCCGCGAAGCGGCTGCGTTTCCGCCCGAACCCGCTGGCGCGCAGTCTGCGCCGCGGCGGCCCGACGAACACGATCGGGTTCATCATGGGCGAGCTGAACAACCCGTTCTACTACAAGCTCGCCGCGGGCATCGAACGCGAGCTGTCGTCGCACGGCTTCTCGCTCGTCGTCGCGACGACCGACGACACCGCCGAGGGAGAGGAGCGCGTCGCGGACGCCCTCCTCGGCCAGCGCCTGGGCGCGCTGCTGCTCATCCCCGTCGCCGACGACCAGTCGTACCTCGAGGGCGAGCGCCATCTCGGCACGCCGGTGATCGCGATCGACCGGCCGGCGCGCAACCTCGTCGCCGACTCGATCGTGCTCGAGAACCACCGCGGGGTGTTCGACGCGACGACGCGACTGCTCGAGCGCGGCCACCGGCGCATCGGCTACATCTGCAACCCGGCGTCCGTCTACACGCAGGCCGAGCGCCTGCGCGGCTACCGCGATGCCCTGGCGGCCTACGGCATCCGCGACTCCTCGGCGTGGGAGCGCCTCGAAGACGACCTGTCGCGACCCGCCGACGGCCTCATCGCCGATCTGCTCGACCGCGACGACGCGCCCACCGCCGTCATCACGGGGAACAACCGCGTCACGATCGACGCGCTGCGCGTGCTGCGCGACCTCCACGACGACGGCCGCACGGCCCTCGTCGGCTTCGACGACTTCGACACCGCCGACGTGCTCGGGGTGACCGTGATCAGCTACGACCCGCTCGCACTCGGCAAGGCGGCCGCGACGCTCGCGATCGAGCGCATGCAGGATCCCGCCGGCTTCACCCGCCAGCTCGAGATGCCGACCTGGATCGTCGAGCGCGGCACCGGCGAACGCACCCCCGCAGAGAGGACCACCGCATGACCCCCGGCTTCATCCGTCTCGAGAGCGAGGGCGTCGGCGTGCTCGTCGACGCCCGCGGCCCGGGTCTTCCGCACGTGCTGCACTGGGGTGCGCCTGTCGGCAGGATCACGGATGCCGATGCCGACGCCCTCGCGAAGGCGCTGAGCCGGCAGACCGCTCCGGGCACGCTCGACGCCGCGTGGCAGGTCTCGCTGTCCCCGCAGGAGGGTGACGGCTGGACGGGGCGCCCCGGGATGCAGCTGCGCCGCGACGGCGTCGTGCATCACGCGCGGTGGGACGTGACAGGCCTCGAGGCCGACGACCGGTCGTTCACCGTCGAGGCGCGGGATGCGGCATCCGGTCTGCGTCTGTCGATCACGGTGGGCATCGAGGCCGGCGGTGTCGTGTGGGTGCAGCACGCGCTCGCGCACGAGGGAGCGACGGATGCGGCGCCGGTCGACGTCGACTGGCTCGAGGCGACGCTGCCGGTGCCGTCGACGACCGACACCCTGCTGACGTTCGACGGCCGCTGGACGCGTGAGAAGCGGCCGGTCGTGACGCCGATGCCCGCCGGCGCCACCGTGCGGCAGACGCGTCGCGGCCGCCCCGGACACGACAACCCGGTCGCGGCGATCGCCGGGATCGGGGCGCCGCGCTGGCAGGACGGCGCCTTGTGGGGCGTGCACCTCGCGTGGTCGAGCGACCTCACGACGCGGGTCGACCGCATCACCGACGCGGTGACGCTGATCGGCGCCGGCGAGCTGCTGCGCCCCGGCGAGATCCGGCTCGCGCCGGGCGACGAGTACCGGGCGCCGCGCACGGCCTTCGTGTACACGGCCGAGGGTCTCGACGGTTTCGCGCACCGCGTGCACACCTGGCTGCGGGCGCGGCCGCAGCATCCGTCGTCTGTCCGCCCTCTCGTGCTCAACACGTGGGAGGCGGTGTACTTCGACCACGACGCCGACCGGCTCGCCGCGCTCGCCGAGCGCGCCGCCGAGGTCGGCATCGAGCGGTTCGTGCTCGACGACGGGTGGTTCCAGGGTCGCCGTGACGACTCGACGAGCCTCGGCGACTGGGTCGTCGACCGGGCGGTGTGGGCCGACGGTCTGGGTCCACTCGCGGCGCGCGTGCACGAGCTCGGCATGCAGTTCGGACTGTGGTTCGAGCCCGAGATGATCAGCCTCGACTCCGATGTGGCGCGCGCCCACCCGGACTGGCTCCTGCACCACGCGGGGCACCTCGACCACGATCCGGCGGTGTCGTGGCGCGGGCAGTACGTCATGGACCTCGCGAATCCCGGCGCGTACGCCCACGTGCTCGGACAGATCGACGCGCTCGTGGGCGAGCTCGGCATCGACTTCATCAAGTGGGACCACAACCGCGACCTCGTCGAGAGCGTGCACGACGGGCGTCCCGGCGGGCACGCCCAGATGACGGCGGTCTACCAGCTCATCGCGGAGCTCAAGTCGCGGCATCCGTCGCTCGAGATCGAGTCGTGCTCGAGCGGGGGTGCGCGCACCGACCTCGGGATCCTCGAGGTCACCGACCGGGTGTGGGCGAGCGACTCGAACGACCCGGTGGAACGCCAGGACATCCAGTGCTGGACCGGCCTGCTGCTGCCGCCCGAGCTCGTCGGCGCGCACGTCGGCCCGACGACGTCGCACTCGTCGGGGCGCACCACCGCGCTGTCGTACCGGATGGCGACGAGCCTCATGGGCTCGGCCGGGTTCGAGTGGGACATCCTCTCGTGCGACGACGACGAGACCGCCACGATCACGCGGTTCGCGGCGCTCTACAAGGAGCTGCGGCCGATCGTCCACGGCGGACGGATGCTGCACCCCGAACTGCGCGACCCCGCCTGGCGTGCGACGGCCTTCGTCGCCGACGACGCGGCGGTCGTCGTCGTGGCGACGGTCGCGAGCCTCGAGGACGCCCGCGCCGAGCGCCTGCGCGTGAACGGGCTCGACCGATACCGTCGCTACCGTGTGCGCGTGCGCCGCGAGATCGGCGCACCCGCCTACGGCTGGATCGCGCCGGAGTGGTTCACCGCCGGCGAGATCGAGCTCCCCGGTTCGCTGCTCGCCGAGGTGGGCCTCCAGTTGCCGACGCTGTGGCCGCTGCAGGCTTTCGTGCTGCACCTCGAGGCCCTCTGATCAGGGCCGCGGTTCAGGTCAGGTCAGGTCGGCGAGGAAGCGGGCCTGCTTCGGGAACTGGAACGCCTGACCGCCTTCGTGGCCGTTGTGCGTGTAGACCTCGATCTGCTTCGCCGGGTTCGTGTGGCGGTTGTACGCCGCGTACACGGTCGACGGCGGGCAGATGGTGTCCATGAGGGCGACGGAGTACAGGGCCGCAGCATCCGCTCGCTTCGCCATGTTCACGCCGTCGAAGTACGACAGCGTCTCGAACACGCGCTCGTCGCGACCGCGATGCACGGCGAGGTACCGCACGACCTCCTGGTAGGGGTCGTCGCCGGTGAGGCCGACGGCGCGCTCGAAGTGGCAGAGGAACGGGACGTCGGGCATGACCGCGACGAGTCCGTCCGACAGTCCCGCCGCGGCGATGGCGATGCCGCCGCCCTGGCTCGCGCCGCACACGGCGATGCGGCCGGCGTCGATCTGCGGGAGCGTGCGCACGGCGTCGACGGCGCGCACCGCATCCGTGAAGACCCGGCGGTAGTAGTAGGTCTCGGGATCCTCGATGCCTCGGGTCATGAAACCCGATGACGAGGGACCGGTGCCGTGCGGGTCGAGGGTGTCGCCGCCCGAGCCCCACATCGAGCCCTGGCCGCGCGTGTCCATGAAGAGATGGGCGTAGCCGGCGGCGGCCCAGCCGAGGCGCTCGCCGGCGAGCCCGCGGCCGCCTCCGTAGCCTTGGTACTCGACCACCGTCGGGAGCGGTCCGTCGGCACCGGCCGGGAGCGTCAGCCACGCCTTCACCGGGTCGCCGCCGAAGCCGGGGAACGTCACGTCGAAGATGTCGACCAGCGTGTACGGCGTCTCGAGGCGCACGACGTCGGGGGAGGCATCCCACTGCCGCGACTGCGCGAGCGTGTCGGCCCAGAAGGCGTCGAAGTCGGCGGGTTCGCGGACGTCGGGGGCGTAGTCCGCGAGCTCAGCGGGGGACAGATCGAATCTCGGCACGCGCTCACCCTAGCGCGTCGCGCGGAAGCGTTTCGACGGTATGGAACGAGAAGGCGACGGGGTCTCGATGGGGGAGGGGTATTCGAGGCCCCGCCGCCGGTCTCTGTGCGCCCGACGGGCGCTGTGTGGGGAAGTCTTCGGGTCGATCGTGCGGCTCTGCGTCAGAGACGGATCTCTGCGATGACTTCACCGTACTCGGTCTCGCCGACCGGTGTGAAGCCCACACGCTCGAAGAATGCCTGCGGACCGCCTTCGCCGGCCTCGTAGATGACGTTCACGTGGTCCATCCCGCGGTTGCGCGCCTCTTCGAGAAGGCCCGCGACGGCGAAGCGGCCGACGCCGCGGCCCTGGTCGTCGGCGTCCACGTTGATGCGCCACAGCACCGAGCGGAAGTGCTCCTGCGGGTCGTCGAGGTCGAAGTTGCCGCTGACGAACGCGACGACCTCCTCGCCGTCGACCACCACGCGCTGCCAGGTGGTCTGCGGGTTCACGACGGTCGCCGCGATGCCGTAGCTCACCGGCGACAGGAACTCCTCCTGGCCGGGCTTGAGCGACATATTGTTGACCGCCACGATGGTCGTGGCGGACAGTTCGACGAGTCGCAGTTCAGCCATGGACCACAGGCTAGCCCCCATGGCGGCATCCGGCATCGTCCGGAAGTCGGGTTAACACGGTGTTCATACGCCGAAGTATCTTGACGTCGAGATATCTCGGCCGCTTGCGATAGGCTGAACGCCGACCCGCAAGAAGGACGTGACTGGTGACCGACTCGACCATCATCTACACCTACACCGACGAGGCACCGGCCCTCGCGACCGCATCGTTCCTGCCGATCGTGCAGGCCGTGACCCGCCAGGCGGGAGTGGACGTCGAGACGCGCGACATCTCGCTCGCGGGGCGCATCCTCGCGGCGTTCCCGCAGAACCTCACCCCCGAGCAGCAGGTGGGCGACGCGCTCGCGGAGCTCGGCGGCCTCGCGACGCTCCCCGAGGCCAACATCATCAAGCTGCCGAACATCTCGGCCTCGATCCCGCAGCTGAAGGCCGCGATCGCCGAGCTGCAGTCGCAGGGCTACGACATCCCGGACTACCCGGACGAGGCGCAGTCGCTCGAAGACAAGGACGTGCGCGCCCGCTACGACCGCATCAAGGGCTCGGCCGTGAACCCCGTCCTCCGCGAGGGCAACAGCGACCGCCGTGCGCCGCTGTCGGTGAAGAACTACGCGCGCAAGCACCCGCACCGCAACAAGGCCTTCGGCGAGGGCTCGAAGACCCGCGTCGCGACGCTCGGCCACGACGACTTCAAGTCGAACGAGAAGACCGCGGTCATCCCCGCCGACGACGTGCTCTCGGTCCGCTTCGTCGCGGCCGACGGCACCACCACCGAGCTCAAGACCGGCATCAAGGTGCTTCCCGGCGAGATCGTCGACGGCACGTTCCTGTCGGCGGCCGCGCTCGACGCGTTCCTCGCCGAGACGCTCGAAACGGCCAAGGCGGAGGACGTCCTCTACTCGGTGCACCTCAAGGCCACGATGATGAAGGTCAGCGACCCGATCATCTTCGGCCACGTGGTGAAGGCCTACTACGCCGACGTCTTCGACCGTTTCGGCGACAAGATCGCCGAGGCCGGCCTCACCCCGAACGACGGCCTGGGTGCGATCCTCGCGGGTCTTGCGAACGTCGAGGGCGGCGACGAGATCGCCGCCGCGTTCGCCGCGGCGACCGACAGCCCGCGCCTGTCGTACGTCAACTCCGACAAGGGCATCACGAACCTCCACGTGCCGTCCGACGTCATCGTCGACGCGTCGATGCCCGCGCTCGTCCGCAACGGCGGCAAGCTGTGGGGCGCCGACGGCGGAGAAGCCGACACGCTGGCCGTCATCCCCGACTCGTCGTACGCGGGCGTCTACCAGACCGTGATCGACGACGTCATCGCGCACGGCCCGCTCGATCCGGCGACGATCGGCACCGTCCCGAACGTGGGCCTCATGGCGCAGGCCGCCGAGGAGTACGGCAGCCACGACAAGACGTTCGAGCTCGCCGCCGCCGGAACCGTCCAGGTCGTGAACCAGGCCGGCGACGTGCTGCTCGCGCACGACGTCGCCCCGGGCGACATCTGGCGCGCGACGCAGACGAAGGACGTCGCGATCCGCGACTGGGTCAAGCTCGCGGTCACGCGCGCCCGCGCCACCGGTGCCCCCGCCGTGTTCTGGCTCGATGAGAACCGCTCACACGACGCGGCGCTCATCGCCAAGGTCAAGACGTACCTCGCCGACCACGACACCGACGGCCTCACGATCGAGATCCTCGCGCCCGCCGCGGCGACCCAGTACTCGCTCGACCGCCTGCGCAAGGGCGAAGACACCATCTCGGTGACCGGCAACGTGCTGCGCGACTACCTCACCGACCTGTTCCCGATCCTCGAGGTCGGCACCAGCGCCAAGATGCTGTCGATCGTCCCGCTCCTCGCGGGCGGCGGCCTCTTCGAGACGGGCGCGGGCGGCTCGGCCCCCAAGCACGTGCAGCAGCTCCTCGCCGAGGACTACCTGCGCTGGGACTCGCTCGGCGAGTTCTTCGCGCTCGCCGCGTCGCTCGAGCACCTCGCCGACTTCACCGGCAACGCCAAGGCACGTGTCCTCGCCGACACGCTGGATGCCGCGACCGGCACCTTCCTCGAGAACGACAAGTCGCCCGGCCGCGCGCTCGGCACGATCGACAACCGCGGCAGCCACTTCTACCTCGCCCTCTACTGGACGCAGGAGCTCGCGAAGCAGCAGGCCGACGCCGACCTCGCGGCGGCCTTCGCCCCTGTGGCAGAGGCGCTCGCCGCGAACGAGCAGAAGATCGTCGACGAGCTCCTCGCGGTGCAGGGCTCGGCCGTCGAGATCGGCGGCTACTACCGCCCCGACGCCGAGCTGGTCACCGGTGTCATGCGTCCGTCGCAGACCTTCAACGAGGTCATCGACGCACTCTGACGACGGAGATACGGAAGGACGGATGCCTCGGCATCCGTCCTTCCGTCGTCTCCGGGGCTGTTGATCCCGAGGTCGCGCAGTCCTACCCTGGGGGGCGCCACCGCCGCTGGGGAGGGGCGGCCCTTCCGAGGGGGGACGATGTCGTCTGCGCTCTACACGCTCGGGCGCTGGGCCTTCCGCGCGCGCGGCCTCGTGCTGGGCGTGTGGATCGCGGTGCTCATGGCACTGTTCGCGGGGGCCGCGCTGCTCGGCACGGGCACCGACAACACGTACACGATCCCGGGCACCGAGTCCCAGGAGGCGCTGGATGCGCTGGGCCGCACGTTCCCCCAGGTGAGCGGAGGATCGGCGCAGCTGATCGCCGTCGCGCCGCCGGGTGGATCGGCGACCGATCCTGACTTCGAGGCTGCGGTCGAGGCATCCGTCGATGCGATCGCCCAGATCCCGCAGGTGTCGTCGGCGACCTCGCCGTACGGCCAGGCGTCGTCGGCGAACATCAGCGCCGACGGCGACGCCGTGCTGGTGCCGATCCAGCTGACCGTGAGCGGCACCGCCGTGCACGCCTCGACCGGCGAGGCGCTGCAGGATGCGGGCGCGGCGCTGCAGGACGCCCTGCCCCCGGGCTCCGAGGTGTCGGTCGGCGGGCAGCTCTTCTCGCAGAGCACGACGGGCATCAGCATCACCGAGCTCATCGGCATCGGCGTCGCGTTCGTGGTGCTGGTGTTCACCTTCGCCTCACTGGTGGCCGCCGGGCTGCCGCTCGTCACGGCGATCGTCGGCGTCGGGGCGTCGCTCTCGATCGTGCTCATCGCGACGCGGTTCACGACGATCACCTCGACCACTCCGCTGCTCGCCCTCATGCTGGGACTCGCCGTCGGCATCGACTACGCACTGTTCGTGCTCGCGCGACATCAGGACCAGCTCAAGGAGGGCGTCGAGCCGGAAGAGGCGGCGGCCCGAGCGATCGCGACGTCGGGGTCGGCGGTGGTGTTCGCGGCGCTCACGGTGATCATCGCGCTCCTCGGGCTCGTGGTCGCGGGCATCCCGTTCCTCACGACCATGGGCGTCGCCGCGGCCGTCGCGGTCGCCCTGGCCGTGCTGGTCTCGCTCACGCTGACGCCCGCGCTGCTGGGGTTCGCGAAATGGCGCGTCGTGTCGCGACGCTACCGTCCCGCGCGGCACACGGACGCTGCGGACGTCGTCGACGCGGAGTCCGTCGATGCGGTCGACGATGACGGGCAGCGGCCTGCGCTCGACGACGCCGAGGTGGAGCTCATCGATCCGGCCGAGGCGGAGGCGGACGCGGAAGGGGCGACGGATGCTGCCGCTGCGGGTGATGCGACCGACCCGGACGGCGCGGACTCGGCGCCGACCCCGCGGGCGCCGGGCGGCTTCTTCCGCGGCTGGGTGCGCACCGTCACGCGATGGCCGCTCGTGACGGTGGTGCTGATCGTCGGTCTGCTCGCCTTCGCGGCCCTCCCCGCCGCGCACCTGCGTCTCGCTCTGCCCGACGCGGGATCGATGGAGGAGGGCGAGCCGGGCCGCGTGGCCTACGACCTCATCGCCGAACACTTCGGTCCCGGATACAACGGCCCGCTGCTGGTGACGGGATCGGTGATCGAGAGTACGGATCCGGTCGGGCTGATGGACGACCTCGGCGCCGAGATCGCGACGGTCGACGGCGTGGCCTCGGTGCCGCTCACGACGCCGAACGAGAACGGCGACACCGGCATCGTGCAGGTGATCCCCGAGGGAGGGCCGGACTCGGTCGCCACGGCGGACCTCGTCGCGACGCTGCGCGGCATGCACGACCACTTCGAGACCGAGTACGGCGTGGATCTCTCGGTGACGGGATACACGGCGGCCGGCATCGACATCTCGGAGAGACTGGGCGGCGCGCTGCTGCCGTTCGGCATCCTGGTCGTGGGGCTCTCGCTCGTGCTCCTCGCGATGGTGTTCCGCTCCATCGTCGTGCCGATCACCGCGGCGCTCGGCTACGTGCTGTCGATCGGCGCGGCGTTCGGCCTCACGACGCTGGTCTTCGTCGACGGGGTCTTCGCCGACGCCCTGAACGTCGCATCGGTGGGGACGGTCATCAGCTTCATGCCGATCATCCTCATGGGCGTGCTCTTCGGGCTCGCGATGGACTACGAGGTGTTCCTCGTCAGCCGGATGCGCGAGGACTACGTGCACCACGGCGAGCCGGTGCGTGCCGTGCATGACGGGTTCGCAGCATCCGCTCGCGTCGTCACCGCGGCCGCGACCATCATGTTCGCGGTGTTCGTCGCGTTCGTTCCCGAAGGCGACGCCAATATCCAGCCGATCGCCTTCGGGCTCGCCGTCGGCGTCGTCATCGACGCGTTCCTCGTGCGCATGACGCTCATCCCGGCGGTGCTCGTGCTGTTCGGGCACCACGCGTGGTGGATGCCGGCGTGGCTGGACCGCCTGCTGCCGTCATTCGACGTCGAGGGGGAGGGGCTCGCTGAGGAGCTCGCCCTCGCCGACTGGCCCGATCGCGACCTCGCGCTGGCGGCCGAGGGCGCGCGCGTGCACGACCACCGGTGCACGCTGGACGCGGAGCTCGCGCCCGGCGGCATCCTCGTGATCGAAGGGGCGGATGCTGCGGAGCGGCGCGCGATGCTCGCCGCGCTGTGCGGGCGGACCGAACTCGCCGCAGGACGCGTCAGGGTGGCCGGGTTCGTGCTGCCGGCCCGCACCGCCACGGTGCGCGCGCGGACGTCGTACTGGCGCGTGCCCCCGGACGCCGGAGGCCTCGATGTGGCGCTCGACTCGGGGCCGGCGCTCGTGTTCGTCGACGGGCTCGACGACGTTGGCTCCCCGTCGGCGCTGCGGCGCGTGCACGGGGAGCTGACGGCGGCGCGCGCCGCCGATCCCGCGCTGGCGCTGGTGGTCGCCGCACGCGACACCATCGACGTCGAGCCGGCGCTGCCCGCCGACGCGGCGCCCGTCGTCGTGCGGCTCGCAGGCGGCGACCGCGAACGTGCGCTCGTCGCGGCGGGCGGTGCCACCGCGGCTCCGGCGGGGCCGGACTGATGGCCGCGTTCAGCGCGACCTCGGGGTCGCCGCGGCTCGGCCGCCTGGCGGTGATCGGTCTCATCATCGTGCCGCTCCTGATCGGAGGGATCCTGGCGTGGGCACTCGCGGCGCCCACGGCGCACCCGGAGCGGCTCACCGCCGCGATCGTGAACGACGACACGCCCGTCACCGTCGACGGCCAGTCCGTGCCGCTCGGGCGGCAATTCGCCGCAGGACTGATGGCCGCTCAGGAGCCTGCGCAGCCCGGAGTCGACACCACGGACGACCCGCCGCCGAGTCTCGACTGGGTGCTCACGAACGACGAGGACGCCGCCGAGGGGCTCGCAGCCGGGCGGTACGTGGCCGTCGTGCGGATCCCCCCGACCTTCTCGGCCGATGCCACCTCGATCTCGGGACCGGGTGCACAGGCGCGGCAGGCGGTTGTGGAGGTGCGCACGACCCCGGCGTCCGCCTGGCTCGACCCCGCGCTGACCGGCGCGGTGACGCAGGCTGCGACTGCGGCCCTCGGCCGGGAGCTCACGGGCCGCTACCTCAAGCAGGTCTACGCCGGGTTCAACACGATCGCCGACCAGATCGGCCAGGCGGCCGCAGGGGCGGATCAGGTCGCTGCCGGGGCAGCCTCGGCGGCGACGGGAGCGGCCGACCTGTCGAGCGGGGCGAGCGCGCTGTCGTCAGGGCTCGCTTCGCTGAGCGCGGGAGCTGCGGGCCTGGCCTCGGGGCTGGCGCAGCTCGACGCCTCAGCCCGACCGCTGCCGGGGGCGGCGGCCGACGTCGCCGCCGGGGCGAACCGGGTCGCCGGTTCGCTGGACCAGGCGCTGCGACAGGCGGATGCCGCGACCCTCGCCTTCGCGGAGGTCGTCGCCGAACTGTGCGGGCTCCCCGGACCGGGAACGCTATGCGATCGCGCCACGCAGGCGCTCCGGCAGCTCGAGGCCGCCGACGCGGGGCTGCGCGACCTCACGACCGGCGCGCGCCGCGTCGCCGTCGGCAATGACGCGCTCGCCGCCGCGCTGCCGAGGGTTATGGACGGCATCGACAGCGCGGCGACGGGCGCCGGCCAGGTGTCGGCCGGTGCCGCCTCGTCCAGCGCAGGCGGCGGCGAGGTGGCCTCCGGTGCCGCACAGCTCGCCGCGGGTACCGCACAGGTCGACGCCGGCGCCGCCGAGCTGTCGTCGGGGCTGGACTCCGCGTCGACCCAGCTCCCCACCTACACCGACGACGACATCGACACGCTGTCGAAAGTCGTCGCGCAGCCCGTCGTGGTCGATCAGACGACGCCGGCCACCGGCATCCAATCCGTTCCGCTCTTCACGATGATCGCGCTGTGGCTCGGCGCCCTCGTCACGGCGATCGCGGTGCAGTCCGTGCCGACCGCGCGTCTGCTGAGCGGAAGGGGCTCGGTCGCCATCACCCTGCGCGCCGTCGTGCCGACGGTGGCGATCTGCGCCGCGCAGGGCGTCGTCGTCGGTGCCGCCGTGCTCACGTCGGTGGGCGTGAACCCGCTCGAGTGGATCGCGTTCGTGGGATCGGCGATGCTCTGCGGCGCGGTCTTCGGTCTCGCGAATCAGGGACTGGCGGCCGCGTTCGGCGCCACCGGCCGTATCGCCGCCGCGCTGATCGCGATCGTGGCGCTCGCGGCGGGGCTCGCAGGAACGGTTCCGCCGGTCATCTCGCAGCTCGCGGCGGCGCTGCCGACCGCGGCCGCGACAGCGCTCCTGCGGGCCGCGCTCACCGCCGACGCGGCCGGGGTCGTCCCCGCGATCATCGGGCTGGGCCTCACGGCCGTCGCGGGGCTCGGTCTCGTGATCGCCGGGGTCGCCGGACGGCGGCGGGTCAGCGTGCAGGCGTGACCGAGATCAGGCGTGGACCCAGACCTCGGTGCCGCGCGCCGTCCAGTCGTAGACGAACTTCGCGTCGTCGTTCCACATGTTCACGCAGCCGTGGCTCTGCGGAAAGCCGAGGCGGCTGCGGAAGTTCGAAGCGCCGTGGAACGCGATGTCGGGTGCGAACCAGGTGATCCACGGCACGTCCTTCGTGCAGTAGCTGTTCACCGCGGCCGGGTTGTAGCACAGCGCGCCCATGTCCTGGACGCGGGTGAAGGCGTTCACGGTGAAGTGCCCGGTGGGCGTCGGCGTGCCGGAGAGCCCCGACGAGATCGTGTACGAGGCGACCACGTTGCCGTTCTCGAAGAGGGTCGCCGTCTGGCTGGACAGGTCGACCTCGACGGTGCGGGCGAACGTGGAGACGACGGGCGCGACCTCGGTCACGGGCGTCTCGAACACGGCGTTGCCGGTGGCCAGCTGCGTGGCGAAGTCGGAGGCGAAGTTCGAGGTGTCGCCGACCTCGCGCCCCGAGATCCCGGGCGCCTCCTCGCGGAGGACCTTGCCGGCCGAGTTGGTGATGACGGCGCCGTTCTCGGCCGGCCGATTGACCGCGGCGGGGAGACCGTCCACCGCGGCCTGGATCGCGGCCTTGTCGGCGGTGATGTCGTACGCGGCGCTCTCGGGGTCGGGTGCGACGGTCAGCCAGCCTGCCAGCGTCGCGCGGTCGATCGGCACCGTGCGCTCTTCGCCGACATAGAAGCCGGCCGTGTCGAGCATGCCGTTCAGCTGCGCGACGGTCGCGTCGGCGGTCTCGGTCGAGATGTCGGCGGGAACCTCGGATGAGACCGGGTCGAGCTGCACGCGCGTCTCTCCGGCCTCGAAGGCCGCCTGGATGGCGCCCTGGACGGCGGCCACGTCGATCCCCACGCCGGCGACGGCCGGCGTGGAGACGTACGACGCGGTGGCCGCGTCGAACGCGAGCGTCGCGTCGGTCGGGTCGGTGTAGAGCTGCGGCGCGATCTCACGGAGGGCCGCGGTGGCGGCGGCCGGGTCGAGCTCGATCTCGGCATCGGTCGCTGCGAACCACGCGGTGGGGTTCCACATCGGGTGCTGCGCGAACGCGGCGTCGGCGAGTGCCTTCGCGTCGACCGCGGCGCCCAGTTCGGCGCCGGTGACCTCGGCGTCCTCGCCCGCGCCGGTGAGCACGACCGTCGTCTCGGCCAAGCGCTGCTCGATGGCATCGGCGGCCGCGCCAGGCGTCAGCCACCCGACCGGCACGCCGGCGACCGTGGTGCCGGGCGCGATGAGCACGAGCGACGACACGACGAGGCCGACCACGGCGACGCCGGCGGCTGCGCCGACCCAGATCGCCGTGCGCTTCTTCTTCGGTTTGGGCTCGGCCGGCGCCCACGCGAACGTGGGGGAGCCGTCGGCCGGAGCGGTCTCGGTCGCCGTGGCGACTGCGGTCGCGGGCTCGGCGGAGAGATCTGCGGCCGGCGCGAGCGCAGTCGCGCCGGCAGGGGCGAGCACGGTCGTCGCGACGGCGACGGTCTCGGCATCGGTGTCGGTGGTGACGGATGCCTCGGGCTCGGCCTCCACGGCGGGCTCGGCGTCCTCCGCGGCGGCGGCCTCTTCGAGGGGTTCTGCCTCGTCCACAGGCTCGGCCTCGTCGACGGGTTCTGCCTCGTCCGCGGGCTCGGCCTCGTCGACGGGTTCTGCCTCGTCTGCAGGCTCTGCCTCGTCTGCGGGCTCGTCTGCGGAGGCGTCGTCCTCGGCGGCTACGGGCTCAGACGCCTCGTCGAGCTCGGCCTCGCTCTCGGGTTCGGGCGACTCTTGTGCGTCGTCGACAGCGTCGGCCTCGGCTTCGGGCGCCTCTTCCGCCTCGTCCTCGGCCTCAGGCTCAGACGCCGATTCCCCGTCCGCGTCGTCAGCGGAGGAGTCGTCCGCATCCGCGGGCGCGACGGAGTCGGCCGTCTCGGCATCCGCCGGAGCCTCAGCATCCGTCTCGTTCTCGGCATTCGATTCCGTGGTGTCCGCCGCTGCCGACTGCTCGTCCTCGACGGCCTGCTCGGCCTGGACGGCGTCATCCCCTGACGCCTTCCCTGCCTGCGACTCGGTCGCCAGATTCGTCACGCCACACCCCCGACTGTGATCAACGCTTCCCCCCATGGTAGGCGACGCGCCTGCGTGTCGAGGTCACGGGCTGGTCACGCACGAACCGCCGGTCACAGCGGGAAACCCGCGCGGGCGTCGGTAACGATCCGAACACGGTGCATCACGGTTTTGTAAAGCATCCGACCAAATTGGCCCAGGGGCTTGCGAAAAGTTAGTTCGTAAGGTCTACTAACAAACATGCCCAACACGGAAGCGCGGCGCGGCCCTTCCATTATCGACGCGCCGCAGAGCCCCACCACGAATGCCCGTGCATTCGCCCCCGGACGCACGCTCCGCCAGGGTGCGAAGGTCCTGCCCGAGCACGCGCGCGGCCACAACCGCTCGCTGGTGCTCCAGACCCTCTTCCACCAGGGCGCGATGAGCCGCGCCGACCTGTCGCGTGAGACGGGGCTCACCCGGGTCACGATCTCCGACCTCGTCGCCGAGCTCATCGCGGACGGGTTCGTCGCCGAGATGGGGGTTCGTGAGGCCTCGGGTCCCGGCAAGCCCGCGATCCTCGTCGACCTCGATCACGCCGGTCACCGCATCATCGGGCTCGACCTGTCGGGCAGCGACACCTTCATCGGCGCCGTCCTGACCCTCGATGGCGGCATCGTCGCGCGTCGCGAGGTCGCGGTCCCCGCAGCGGACGCTCTCGTCGACACCGTCGTCGAACTCGCCCGCGCGCTCGTCGCCGAGTCTCACGCGCCCGTGCTCGGCGTCGGCGTCGGCACCCCCGGTGTCGTCGACGATCGAGGAGTCATCCTCACGGCACCCAACTTCGGCTGGGCCGGCTTCGACCTGGAGGGCGCGCTGCGCAACGCTCTCGGTGTTCCGGTGCTGGTCGCCAACGACGCCAACGCCGCCGTCCTCGCCGAGTACACGTTCGGCGGCGCTCCCGACGACGTGCTGCTCGTCAAGGTCGGGCGCGGTGTCGGCTCCGGGCTGCTGCTGGCGGGCCAGCCCATGCGCGGCAGCCGCTTCGCCGCGGGCGAGATCGGCCACGTCACCGTCGGCACCGACGGCGGCCCGCAATGCGCGTGCGGCAAGGTCGGATGCCTCGAAGCCTGGCTCTCGGTCCCGTCGCTGACCTCGCGACTGAACGCGGCGGCCGATCCCGCCGCCCACGAGGGCATCCTCCGCGACGCGGGGGAGCGGCTCGGCATCGCTCTGGCCCCCGTGGTGGGCGCGCTCGACGTGTCGGAGATCGTCCTCTCCGGCCCCCCTGAACTCCTCGGCGGCTCCCTTGCGGAGCAGACCGTCGAGACACTCCGCGCGCGCACGCTCGCGCCGTCCGTCGACGAAGGCGTGCGAGTGCGGATGACGGAGCAAGGCCAGGACATCGTCCTGCGCGGCGCGGCCGTCATGGTCCTGTCCGGACAACTCGGGGTGTCCTGACACAGCGCGATTCCCCGGGGGATCCCCCCGGATCCCGAAACAACACGGAGCGCTCCCCGCGGAGCATCCGATCCCCGGATGGGTCACCCGGCCCGATCCGAAACACCAAGAGAACACCGAAAACGAAGGAAACACCATGAAGAAGACGCTTGGAGCTGTGGCGCTCATCGGCGCCTCGGCACTGGTGCTCGCCGGCTGCGCCGGCGGCAGCGGCAACGGCGGCGGCTCGTCGTCCGAGGAGGGCGCCGAGATCCGTGTGTGGCTCGTCGGCACCGACACGCCGCAGGACGCTCGCGACTACCTGAAGAAGACCTTCGAGGACGAGAACCCCGGGTCGACGCTGGTCATCGAGGAGCAGCAGTGGACCGGCCTCGTCGACAAGCTCACCACGAGCCTGTCGTCGAACGACAGCCCCGACATCGTCGAGATGGGCAACACGCAGGCCCCGGCGTTCACCTCGAGCGGCGCCCTCCTGAGCCTCGCCGACATCGAGGGCGACCTCGGCGGCGACGACCTCCTCCCCGGCTTCGTCCAGGCCGGCAGCTGGGACGGCACCCTGTACGCCGCGCCGTACTACTCGGGCGCCCGCGTCGTCTTCTACAACACGGCGATGTACGAGCAGGCGGGCGTCGCGGTGCCGACCACGCTCGACGAGTACGTCTCGAACGGCGTCACCCTCGCGGGCGCGCTGCCGGGCGTCTCGGGCGTCTACTTCCCGGGCAAGGACTGGTACAACGCGCTGCCCTTCATCTGGGAGAACGGCGGCGAGATCGCCGTGCAGGACGGCGACGAGTGGGACGCGCAGCTGTCGAGCGATGAGTCGCTCGCGGGCCTCGCGCAGGTCCAGGAGCTCATGACCAAGGCTTCGCTCGCCCCGAAGGACGGCGACGAGACCGAAGGCTGGGTGCCCTTCCGCACCGAGCAGTCGGCCACCTACTCGGCTCCGAGCTGGGCCTACTGGTCGATCGTCGCCGACGAGGACAAGCAGCCGACGGCCGTCGCCGACACCACCGGCTACTACGCGCTCCCGGGCATGGAGGGCGGCACCGCCCAGGTGTTCGCGGGCGGCTCGAACGTCGGCATCGCCGCGAAGTCGAAGAACCCCGACCTCGCCAAGAGCGCGCTCGAGATCATGCTGAGCGACGAGTACCAGACGATCCTCGCCGAGAACGGCCTCGTTCCCGCGCTCGTCTCGCTCGGTGACAAGGTCGCCGCGGCCACGCCCGAGCTCGCGACCGTCATCGCCGCGGCCGCTGCCAACGCCAAGCTCACCCCGGCTTCGCCGAACTGGGCCGACGTCGAGGCGCAGGGCATCATGCAGGACCTGTTCGTCAACATCGCGAACGGCGGCGACATCAAGGATCTCGCCACCGCAGCCGACGAGCAGATCGAATCGATCCTGAACGGCTGACATCAGTGAACGGGGTGCTCCGTGCCGCGGGGCACCCCGTTCACTGCCCGCACAGGGCTCGACACAATTCTTGAGAGGAGGTTCTGCCATGACGACGATCCCCGCAGAGGCATCGGCTCCGCCCGCCCCGTCACCCGAGTCGCGGCCAGACCCCGAACGGCCGAAGAAGCGCCGGTTCCCATGGGCGCCGCTCGCGCTCCTGACGCCGGCCCTCATCATGCTCGTCGTCTTCATCGGCTGGCCGCTCGTGCAGCTGGTGATCATGTCGTTCCAGAAGTTCGGCCGCGCACAGATCTTCGGTGCGCCGCCCGAGTTCATCGGGATCGACAACTACATCGCCGTGCTGACCGACCCCGAGTTCTGGGCGGTCCTCGGCCGCAGCGTCGCACTGTGCATCGTGAGCGTCGTCGCCACGATGCTCCTCGGCGTCGCGATCGCCGTGATGATGACGAAGCTCGGCGCCGTGATGCGCACCGCGGTCTCGGTCTCGCTCCTGCTCGCGTGGGCGATGCCCGCCCTCACCGCGACGATCGTCTGGGGCTGGATCTTCGACACGCAGTACGGCCTCGTGAACTACGTGCTCACGCAGATCACGGGCGAGAACTGGATCGGCCACAGCTGGCTGATCGACCCTACGAGCTTCTACGCCGTGGCCGCGATCATCATCACGTGGGGCGCGATCCCGTTCGTCGCCTTCAGCACGTACGCCGCGCTCTCGCAGGTGCCCGACGAGGTGCTCGAGGCCGCCTCGCTCGACGGCGCGGGAGGGCTCGCGCGGTTCCGTCTCATCGTCTTCCCCTACCTGCGCTCGATCCTCCTCGTCCTGCTCGTCCTGCAGGTCATCTGGGACCTCCGCGTCTTCGCGCAGATCTACGCGCTGCAGTCGATCGGCGGTGTGCGCGCCGAGACCAACACGATCGGCGTCTACATCTACAGCGTCTCCATGGCGTCGGGCGACCTCGGTGCCGGCGGCGCGATCTCGGTGATCCTCGTCGTCATCCTCCTCGCCATCTCCGGGTACTGGATCCGCACCATGCTCAAGGAGGAATCATGACCGCCCGTCCGCGCCGCGTGATCTCGCGCGTGTTCCTGAACGTCGCGGCCGTCGTCGTCATCGTCGCCTCGCTGTTCCCCGTCTACTGGATGGTGAACACCTCCCTGCTGCCCGCCTCGGCGGTGCGCTCGACGACCCCGCACTGGTGGCCGGACGAGTTCACCCTCGCCAACTACCAGGAAGCCCTGACTGACGACAGCCTCCTCAACGCGCTGTTCAACTCGGTCGCGGTCACCGGCATCACGCTCGTGGTCGCCCTCGGGTTCGCCTTCCTGGGCGCGGTCGCGGTGTCCCGCTACCGCTTCCGCACGCGGACCTCGTTCATCATCGCGATCCTCGTCATCCAGATGATCCCCGCGGAGGCGATGATCGTCTCGGTGTTCCGCGTGCTCGACGGCTGGTACCTGCTGAACTCGATCATCGGGCTGAGCTTCGTCTACATCGCCTTCGTGCTGCCGTTCACCATCTGGACGCTGCGCGGATTCGTCAACGGCGTGCCCGCGGACCTCGAGGAGGCGGCGATGATCGACGGCTGCAGCCGGTCCGGTGCGTTCTGGCGCATCACGTTCCCGCTGCTGGCCCCCGGCCTCATCGCGACCGGCGTGTTCGCCTTCATCCAGGCCTGGAACGAGTTCGTCTTCGCCCTCGTCATCATGACGAGGCCGGAATCGCTGACGCTGCCCATCTGGCTCCGCGCCTTCGTCCAGGCGACGAAGGCCACCGACTGGGCCGTCGTCATGGCCGCGTCCACGATCATGGCCATCCCCGTCATCGTGTTCTTCCTCATCGTCCAGCACCGCATGACGAGCGGTCTTGTCTCCGGGGCGGTCAAGGGCTGATGCGCACGAAGGACCACGCCGCCTCCTACAGGGAGGTCGGCCGATGAAGGTCGGGCTGGACGTCGGCGGGACCAAGACCGACGCCGTCGCGGTGGACGCCGACGGCACGATCGCGGGTCGCCTCCGCCTCCCCACGGGATGGGGGCCGGATGCTGTGGCCCAGACCGTGATCGACGCCGTGCGTGCGCTCGGCACCGAGGCCGGCGTCGACCTCTCGGCCGTGCGCTCGGTCGGGGTCGGCATCCCGGGCCAGATCGAGCCGGGCACCGGCCGCGTCGTGCACGCGGTGAACCTCGGCGTCGACGAGCTCGACCTCGCCGCCGCCGTCGGGCCCCAGCTGGGGGTGCCGGTGCAGGTCGAGAACGACGTCAAGGCCGCCGCCCTCGGAGCGCATGCGCTCCACACGCGGGACGGCCTACCGGCGCCGGGCTCCATGGCGTACCTCAACCTCGGCACCGGCATCGCCGCGGGGATCGTCTCGGACGGCGTCCTCTGGCGGGGCGCCCGCGGCACCGCCGGCGAGGTCGGCCACATCTCGGTCGACCCGAACGGACCCCTGTGCCGCTGCGGCCAGCGCGGCTGCATCGAGGCCTTCGCGGGCGGCGGTGCGATCGCGGAGCGCTGGGCTCAGCGCTCCGCACTGCCGGTGCGCGACGTCTTCGACGCCGCCGATGCGGGCGACCCGTCGGCGCGACAGTTGCGCGCCGGACTCGCCCGCGGTGTGGCCGCCGCGATCCGGGTGCTGGTGCTGACGGCCGACGTCGATATCGTGGTCCTCGGAGGGGGTGTCACGGCTTTGGGAGATCGACTGATGACGGATGTCGCAGCCGAGCTCGCGGCCAGTGCCGAGGCATCCCCGTTCATGCGCTCGCTGCATCTCGCCGACCGGGTCGAGCTGTTGCCGCCGGGTTCCCCGGCCGCCGCACTCGGGGCCGCGCTGGTGGGTGCGGAGGGCGACGCCACACACGACGCAGAGGAAGCACTGGTCCATGGCTGAGATCGTCATCGTCGAAGACAAGGCCGCCGCGGGCGCGCTCGTCGCCGACCACATCGCGGAGCTCGTCCGCTCGAACCCCGAGACGGTACTGGGGCTTGCGACCGGGTCCACGCCGCTGCCCGTCTACGAGGCGCTGCGCTCGCGGCTGGAGGGCGTCGACCTTTCACGCGTGCGCGGGTTCGCGCTCGACGAGTACGTGGGCATCGACCCCGCGCATCCCGAGAGTTACCGCTCGGTGATCACGCGGGAGGTCGTCGAGCCGCTGGGCCTCAACGCCGAGCTCATCCGCACCCCCGACGGCACGCCGGAGGGCATCGAGCACCACGGCGAGGAGTACGACGCGGCCATCCGCGCGGCCGGCGGCATCGACCTGCAGATCCTCGGCATCGGCACCGACGGCCACATCGGCTTCAACGAGCCCGGCTCGTCGTTCTCCTCGATCACCCGCGTGAAGACCCTCACCGAGCAGACGCGTCGCGACAACGCCCGCTTCTTCGACTCGATCGACGACGTGCCCAAGCACTGCATCACGCAGGGCCTCGGCACCATCCTGCGCGCACGCCACCTCGTGCTGCTGGCGTTCGGCGAGGGCAAGGCGGCCGCGGTCGCCGGCGCCGTCGAGGGTCCGCTGTCGGCGTCCCTGCCGGGATCGGCGATCCAGCTCCACCCGCATGCGACGATCGTGGTCGACGAGGCCGCGGCCTCGCAGCTGACCCGCTCCGACTACTACCGCTACGCCTACGACAACAAGCCCGACTGGCAGGGCATCTGACCTTACGCTGAGGGCATGATCGATGACGCCGACGTCGTGACGCCCGCTGCGACGCCCGCCGTGCGCGACGCGCGGCGGGCATGGATCCTCGGGGGCTCTCTGCTGATCGCCTCGGCGACGCTGGGGCTGATCGCCCAGGGCAGCTGGACGTTCGCGTTCCCCGCGGTCGGCGTGGCGATCGACCTCGTGTGGAGCGCCGCGCTGCTCGTCTTCGCCCTCGGCATCCGTGGATCGGGAAGCGTAGTCGGACGACAGTCGCTCGGCATCGCCGCGCTCGTGGTCGCGGCGGCGGCTCCGCTGGCATCGAGGCTGGTGTGGTGGATGCTCCCGCTCCAGACCTGGGACGCCACGACGGCGACATCGGTCGGCACCTTGGTCATGGTGCTGTCGCCTGTCGCGTTGATCGTGGCTACGGTGGTCATCGGCCGCGCGGGTGCGGTGCCCGATCGACTGCGGTGGGTGCCGCTCATCGTCGTCGCGGTGGCGGTGGGCGCGCAGGTGCTCGCCCAGGTCTTCGTCGTCGCGGCCGGCGGCAGCCTGGTGCAGCCCGACCTCGTGGCCGTGGTCTTCGGGTCTGCCGCGATCGGAACGCTCGGGGTCCTGCTGCTCGGCATCCTCGCGATCGTGTTCGCGCCGCGAGAGTCGCCCCGCCCCGCGGCGCCGACGCAGGTCTACCCGCCCGCCTCGTAGCCCGCGGCGGCTCAGCGCACGAAGACCTTGCCGGGGTTGAGGATGCCCTGGGGGTCGAAGACGCGGGTGATCTGACGCTGCAGCTCCCACTGGTCTTCGCCGAGCTCGTCGGCGAGCCAGCGGCGCTTGAGCACGCCCACGCCGTGTTCGCCGGTCAGCGTGCCGCCGAGGCGCAGGGCCGCGCGGAAGAGGTCGTCGGCGGCGGCCCAGATGTGGTCCGGGGCCTCGACGACGCCGAACTCGTCGGGCTCGGCCTCGAAGATGAAGTTGGGATGCAGATTGCCGTCGCCGGCGTGGGCGACCGTCGGGATCACGACGCCGTGCTCGCGCTCGACGCGGGCGATCTCGTCGAACATCACGGGCAGGGCGCTGCGCGGCACCGAGACGTCCTCGATGAGGGCGGTGCCGAGCGACTCCATGGCGGGGTGCATCGACCGGCGGATCGCCAGAAGCCGCTCTCCCTCTTCGGGGTCGTGCGAGACGACGGACGTGCCGCCGGCGCGACGCAGCACGTCGGCGATGGCGTCGGCCTCGGCGATCGCGGCCGGGCCGTCGGTCTGGATGGTGAGCTGCGCCGCGCCCGGAGTCGGTGCCTCGAGCGCCAGGAGCGCGTGCACGGCGGCGAGGGACGCGGCATCCATCAGCTCCATGATCGCGGGCTGCGCACCGGAGGCGGTGACGGCGGAGGATGCCTCGGCCGCCGCCCGCACGTCGGGGAACGTCGCGGCGATCGTGCAGACCTCGCCGGGCACCAGTCGGCGCAGCTTCAGGGTCGCGCCGACGACGACGCCGAGAGTGCCCTCCGACCCGATGACCAGCGACGTCAGGTCGAGGCCGGTGACGCCCTTGACCGTGCGGTGGCCGAGGTGGAGGAGCCGGCCGTCCGCGAGGACGAGGTCGACGCCGAGCACCGCGTCGCGCACGACGCCGTACTTCGCGCACAGGAGTCCGCCCGCGCCGGTGGCGATGTTGCCGCCGACCGTCGAGATCGCCCGGCTCGCGGGATCGGGCGCCCACCAGAGGCCGTGCGGGGCGAGCGCGGCGTTGAGGTCGGCGTTGAGGATGCCCGGCTCGACGACCGCGAGGAGGTCGTCGGGGCGCACCTCGAGGATGCGGTCCATGCCGCGCACCGACAGCGAGATCTCCCCGTCTCCGGCATTGGCACCGCCGGCGAGGCCGGTGCCGGCGCCGCGGGTGACCACGGGCGTGCCGGTGCGTCCGGCGATGCGGAGCGTCTGCTGGACGTCGTCGACGCTGCGGGCGTGCACGACGGCGAGGGGGAGACCGGATGCAGCGTGCCCCGACTTGTCGGCGCGCGCGGCGGCGAGCGAGGCCGGGGAGGTGTCGACGCGATCGCCGAGTGCCGCGCGCAGCTGGTCGAGCGCGTCGGCGCCCGGGATCACGACAGGTGCCGCCGGCCGGCGATGAGGCCGGCAGTCACGGCGACCACGCCGAACGCGAGGCCGATCCACGCGTTGCCCATCGACCACCAGGCGGCGGTCGCGGACACGTAGACGAGGAGTTCGACGACGGCGCGGACGAAGGGGTGCACCGCGAACACGGCACGAGGCGACACGAAGAAGGCCCAGAGGAGGATCGCGATCGCGGGAGCCCCGACGCCGGCGACGATGTTCCACGGGAACGGCCACATCGTGAAGCCCCACAGCGCGAGGGTGCCGAATGCGAAGATCTCGCACACGAACGCGACCACGTCGATCGCCGAAAGGGGCGCGCGCGTTCCGGGTGCCGGTTCGGCAGGGCGCGCGGGAGTGACGTTCGGCGTGTCGGACATGGCTTCCAGTCTACGGCGGCGTGCCGCGCGCGTCCGCCGGGCTCCGGTGCTCAGGCCCGCCGCTGAGCGCCTTCTGACGACGCGGGACGCGGCGGGTCAGTTGCCGCCGTCGGCAGGCACCGTTTCGACGGGCAGGGCGTCGGCCACCTCGGGAGCGTCCGCGGGCGCCTCGGTGACGGTCGAGGCCGCCATCCGGTCGACGACGCCGCGCCCGAGGCCGTTGGGAAGGCTCACGTTGCGCTTGGCCGTGCCGCTGCCGGCGCCCGTGTTGCCGCCGTTGCCGTTGCCGGTGCCGTTGGTCGGGGTGCCGTTCCCGGTCGAGCCGCCGTTCCCGGTGGTGCCGCCGTTGCCGCTGCCCGTGCCGTTCGTCGGCGTGCCGTTGCCCGAGTTGCCGGTGTTTCCGTTGCCGTTCCCGTTGTTGCCCGACTCGCCGGCGCTGTTCCCGTTGTTGCCGGTGTTCCCGTTGCCGTTGTTGCCGGTGTTCCCGTTGCCGTTGTTGCTCGTCGGGTTGCCGTTGTTGCTGGTCGGGTTGCCGTTGTTCCCCTGCGCGGCTTCGTCGCCCTTCGCGGTGCCGTTGCCGGTCTGGCCCGTGGCTTTGCCGCCACCCGACGACGTGGCGCCGCCGCTCTGTGCGTCACCGTCGCCGGCAGTGGCGTCGGACACGACGGGCACGTCGGCCGGCCCGGGACCCGGCTCGGCCGGAAGCTGGAGCGCGGTGTCGCCGGTCTCCTCCGGCAGGAGGGCCGGGGCGTTCACGTTCTCTGCCGCGACCTCGTTCGCGGGTGTGGGCGTCGGCACCGGTTCCGGGCCGGCGGCGGCCGGCAGCATCACGGCCGCGGCGACCACGCCGCTGACGACCACGAGTCCGGCGGCGGCGAGTCCGGAGGCCGCACCGATGCCGGCGACCGCCGACGTGCCGAAGACCGCTCCCGTCGAAGCGACGGCGGTCGCCGCCCCTGCTGCGCCGACCGCCCCCGCCGATCCCACGCCGGCCGACGTCGCCGCCGCACCGGCACCCGCACTCGCGGTCGCACCCGCACCGACGACTCCGCCCGGGGCGATGGTCACCGTGCTGTGCACGACGCTCGACGGCATCGAAGCCAGCGCCACCAGCGAGGTGCCGCCGCCCTGGACTGTCGCGAGATACCCGGCGGTGCCGACCGCGCCGAGCGCGATGGGCAGGAGCACGAGCGCCAGCCGGCTCGAGACCTCCTTGGCCTCGCTCGCGACGATCGAGCAGCGCACGCAGCGGCCGAGATGCTGCTCGAGCTTCGCGTGGTCGCGGCGGCCGAGGTTGAGGCGCGAATACGCCCCGAGACGTTCGATGGTCCACTGGCAGTCCGAGCCGTCGGCCACGGACCGCAGGTGCGCCTGGATCCAGGCCTCGCGAAGGCCTTCCCGCGCACGGAACGTCAGCTGGGCGACCGCCGTCGGCTTCATGCCCAAGAGCGGCGCGATCTCGGCGGGCTTCATGCGCTCGATCTCGGAGTACCAGAGCACCTCCTGCCACCGCGTCGGCAGGCTGCGGAAAGCCTGATGTGTGAGGCCCCGGTCGAGCGCGGCCTCGCTCTCGTGCTCGGCGCCCGAGGGGTCCTCGACGCCGTCGAGTTCCTCGTACGCGGTCTCGCGGCGCGCGCGCCCCCACGCCGCAGCGGTGTTGCGGATGCTGGTGAAGAGGTACGCGCGGAACGATCCGGTCGGCCCGCCGCCGTGGACGATTGAGTGGTAGATGCGGGTGTACGCCTCCTGCACGAGGTCGTCGGCATCGAGGCTCGAGGTCATGTTGCGCGCGACGGTGACGCCTGCGCGATAGTGCCGCCGCCAGAGCTCCGCGAACGCGTCGGTGTCGCCCGATCTCGTCCGCAGGACGAGGTCCGCGTCGGCGTCGACGACGACCTCCGTCTCGCGCTCCTGCACTTCCTCGTGGTCCATGGATCCCCCAGTTCCGCGACGCACATCGACGACGTCGATCCCGGGTGCGGACCGCGGCTCGTTCCATTGTCGTCGCCGCCCCCGGTTTTGACCAGGGCTGCGACTCGAACCCCGCAGCATCCGTCCGAGCGAATTTCCAGAACTCGCGTAATAGATCGGGGGTCTCGCCGTCTCTTTCGTCAGAGTGGCCGGCCGCCCTTGTGTGGGGCACGACGGCGGCCGCCCCGGCGGGACTCCCGCGGACAAGGCGGGGCTCGGAGGTATCTCGGGGGAGGGACCTTCGGCCCCGCCTTTCACGTGCGCGCGAGCGCGCTCAGGCCCCGTGCCCCGCGACCCAGACGCGGCGCACCGCGAGCGCGCCGTCGAGCAGCACGGCGTCGGCGGGCGCGCCGATGTCGAGCGTGCCGAGGTCGCCGCGGTGGATCGCGTGCGCAGGCTGCCGGCTCAGGGCGTGCGAGGCGACCTCCAGGGGCACGCCCGCGGCCACGACGTGGCGCAGTGCGGCGTCCTGCGTGAGCGTCGAGCCGGCGATCGCGCCGCCCTCTTCGAGCCTCGCGACGCCGTCGGTCACGCGCACCGCAAGGCCGCCCAGCTCGTACCGGCCGTCCTGCGAGCCCGCCGCGGCCATCGCGTCGGTGATGAGCGCGATGCGGTTGCCGGCCACGGCGAAGAGGGTCGCGATGAGCTCCAGGTCGACGTGGACGCCGTCGGCGATGATCTCGAGCGTGACGCGCTCGTCGCGAAGGCCCGCGACGACCGGACCCGGGGCCCGGTGATGGATGCCGGGCATCGCGTTGAACGCGTGGGTGAGCAGCGTCGCGCCGGCGTCGAACGCGCGCCGCGTCGTGTCGGCGTCGGCGTTCGTGTGGCCGACCGCCACCGCGACCCCGGCATCGACGAAGCGCCGGATCGCGTCGAAGGCGCCGGCGCGCTCCGGGGCGAGCGTGACCTGTCGGATCGTGCCGCGCCCCGCTTCGAGGAGGCGGTCGACGGATGCCGCGTCCGGCGCCCGCAGCAGCGACTCGGTGTGCGCGCCCTTGTGGCCGGGGTCGAGGAACGGGCCCTCGAGGTGCGAGCCGAGGACGGTGGGATCGGCGTCGCAGAGGTCGGCGACCATCGCCACGCGCTCGACGAGGATGTCGATCGGCGCCGTGATGAGCGAGAGCACCGCGCGAGTGGTGCCGTGGGCGCGATGGATGGCGCGCGCGGTCGCGACGGCATCCGGTCCGTCGTCGAAGCTCGCGCCGGCGCCGCCGTGCCCGTGGATGTCGATGAAGCCGGGGACGAGGCATCCGCCGCCGCCGTCCACGACCTCGTCGGCGACCGGGAGATCGCCGCCGGCGCCGGCCGACGCGACGCGGCCGCCCTCGAACAGCGCCCACCCGTCGGTGCGGTCGCCGTCGACGGAGACGGAGCCCAGCAGGCGGGCGGAGTGGACGAGGGTGCTCATGCGGTGCTCCGGATCACTCGGCGGAGGTCACTCGGTGACCCACGGGATCTCTTCGGACGGGTGGAAGCCGATGCCCATGCTGGTCCACAGCGGGCCGAGGGCGCCGACGCGCTCGCGGAACGACGCCCAGGTGCGCAGGTCGCTCGCTCCGGTCGCGGGCGACCAGGCGGCCTCCGCCGCGGCGGCCGCGCGGGGGAACGCCATCGTGTCGATGTCGGCGGCCGTGCGGATCGTCTCGGTCCACAGCGGCGCCTCGACGCCGAGGATGCCGGAGTCGTCGACCCCGGGGACCACGTCGGACGGCTCCCACGAGTACGCGCGCTCGACGCTCGTCGGGCCGTTCGCCCACGTGAGGCCCAGCTCGGGGCCGGCCGGGTACTTCATGTCGAGGTAGATCGCGTCGGCGGGGGAGAGGATCAGCTGGGCGCCGTTGTCGACGAACGCGGTCGCCTTCTCGGCGGCGCCCTCCTGCGGCGTGAGGAAGCCCCAGTACTGGCCGACCGTGGTGTCGGCGATGCCGGCCGCGGCGCCGGCCTCGTGCCACGCCACGGGCGTCTTGCCGAGGTCGGCGATGATCTCGCTCGCGCGCCCGACGAACTCCGCGAAGTCCTCGTCGGTCGTCGAGAGCGACTCGTCGCCGCCGAAGTGCAGGTACGGGCCGGGCGTCATCGCCGCGAGCTCGCCGAACACGTCGGCCACGAAGTCGTACGTCGCCTCGTCGTGGATCTTCAGTGACGAGAACCCGACGGCCATGCCGTCGTACGGTGCGCCGACACGCGGCTCCTCGCCGCCGTAGTCGCGGATGATCTCGCGCATGTGGTCGCTGATGCTCGGGTCTTCGGCGAGTTCGGGATAGGCGAGCCCGACCGCATGCGTGTGGCCCGGCATGTCGATCTCGGGGACCACGATCATGTGACGGGATGCCGCGTACTCGACGATCCCGCGGTAGTCGTCCTTCGTGTAGAAGCCGCCCGGGTCGCCGCCGACGGAAGTGCCCGACGCCGTCTCGGTGAGCTCCGGCCGCGAGTCGAGCTGGATGCGCCAGCCCTGGTCGTCGGTCAGGTGCAGGTGGAGCGCGTTGAACTTGAGTGACGCCGCGTGGTCGATGTACGCCTCGACCGTCTCGACGGGATGGAAGTGGCGGGCGACATCGAGCATGACACCGCGGTACGCGAAGCGCGGGGCGTCCTCGATGGTGACGGCGGGCACGGTCCATTCGTCGCCGTCGCGGGCGATGAGCTGGCCCAGCGTCTGCACGCCGTAGAAGAGGCCGGCCGCATCGGCGCCGGTGACGGAGACGGATGCCTCGTCCACGGCGATCCGGTAGGACTCGGCCGGGTCCCCGTTCCCTGAGCCCGCCGAAGGGTCGATCCGCAGCTCGATGCCCGCGCCGTCGCCGCTTGCGATGGTCAGTCCCGTGCGGGCCTCGACGATCGCGGACAGGGCGGCGGCAGCATCCGCTTCTCCGTTCACCGCCGTGGCGGAGGTGAGCCGGAAGGGCGCGCCGGAGCCGGCCTCGATCGAGACGGGGGCGGGGACGACGGCGGGAAGCGACACGGTGTCTCCATTCTGTGCGACCGGGGTGCAGCCGGCCAGCAGCGCAGCGGCGAGGGCGGCTGCCACGACGGCCCGTCCTCGTCGACGATTCATGTAAAGAGTCCTAACAAAAGGGATTCGACTCAGCCTAGCGCCTCCTGTTCCGTTATGCTCGGTGTGTCGCGACTGGCGTTGAGGTGGGACACCACCGGGGAGCGACCGACTACGGCATTCGACCGCACGCCTGGGCCGATGTGAATCCCGGCACCCCGTGCCGCGCACCCCGAAAGCCGCAGTCAAGGAGATCGCATGACCGATCAGTTCTTCAACGCCCCTCTCGCCGAGGTCGATCCCGAGATCGCCCAGGTGCTCGACCGCGAGCTCGACCGCCAGCGCGGTTACCTCGAGATGATCGCCTCCGAGAACTTCGTTCCGGTCTCTGTGCTGCAGTCGCAGGGCTCGGTGCTGACCAACAAGTACGCAGAGGGCTACCCGGGTCGCCGCTACTACGGCGGCTGCGAAGAAGTGGACGTCGCCGAGGAGCTCGCGATCCACCGCGCCAAGGCGCTGTTCGGCGCCGAGTTCGCGAACGTCCAGCCCCACTCGGGCGCCACCGCGAACGCCGCCGTGCTGCACGCGATCGCCCGCCCCGGCGACACGCTGCTCGGCCTGTCGCTCGACCAGGGCGGCCACCTCACGCACGGCATGAAGATCAACTTCTCGGGCCGGCTCTACAACATCGTCGCGTACGGCGTCGACCCCGAGACCTCGACCATCGACATGGACGAGGTGCGCCGCCTCGCCATCGAGCACAAGCCCAAGGTCATCATCGCCGGCTGGTCGGCTTACCCGCGCCAGCTCGACTTCGCCGCCTTCCGCGCGATCGCCGACGAGGTCGGCGCGACCCTGTGGGTCGACATGGCGCACTTCGCCGGTCTCGTCGCGGCGGGCCTGCACCCCAACCCGGTGCCGCACGCGCACGTCGTGTCGTCGACGGTGCACAAGACCATCGGCGGCCCCCGCTCGGGCTTCATCCTCACCAACGACGCCGATCTCGCGAAGAAGATCAACACGGCTGTCTTCCCGGGCCAGCAGGGCGGCCCGCTCATGCACGTGATCGCGGCGAAGGCCACGGCGTTCAAGCTCGCGGCCACCCCTGAGTTCAAGGAGCGCCAGGAGCGCGTGCTCCGCGGCGCCCACATCATCGCCGAGCGCCTGTCGCAGCAGGACGTGAAGGATGCCGGCATCGCGGTCCGCTCGGGCGGCACCGATGTGCACCTCGTGCTCGTCGACCTCCGCAACGCCGAGATCGACGGCAAGCAGGCGGAGGACCTCCTCCACGAGATCCACATCACGGTGAACCGCAACGCGGTCCCCAACGACCCGCGCCCCCCGATGGTCACGTCGGGCCTGCGCATCGGCACGCCGGCGCTCGCGACCCGCGGCTTCGGCGACGCCGAGTTCACCGAGGTCGCCGACGTCATCGCGCTCGCGCTGCAGCCCGGCGCCGACGTCGAGGAGCTGCGCCTGCGCGTCGCGGCCCTGACGGCCGCCTTCCCGCTGTACCCCGACTTCCGCCACTGAGTGGAAGTGCCGCCGCGGCGCGGCGGCACCGTCTGGTACCACTGTCGACACGGATGCCGCGGCCCGACGCCGGGCCGCGGCATCCATCCCGCCCGCCCCGGCGTGAGAGCGCACGACCCACGAGGAGACCCAGCATGACCGCACAGAAGCTCGACGGGCGCGCGGCCGCGGCCCAGATCAAGGACGAGCTGCGCGAGCGCGTGGCGGCACTCAAGGATCGTGGCGTCACGCCCGGCATCGCGACGGTGCTCGTCGGCGCCGACCCGGCCTCGCAGCTCTACGTCGGGATGAAGCACCGCGAGTCCGAGGCGATCGGCATGAACTCGATCCAGCGCGAGCTTCCGGCGGATGCCACGCAGGCCGAGGTCGAGGCGCTCATCGACGAGCTGAACGCCGACCCGGAGTGCCACGGCTACATCGTGCAGCTGCCGCTGCCGAAGCACCTCGACACCGACGCGATCCTCGAGCGCATCGACCCCGCGAAGGACGCCGACGGCCTGCACCCGACGAACCTCGGACGCCTGGTGCTCAACGTCAACTCGCCGATCACCACGCCGCTGCCGTGCACGCCGCGCGGTGTCATCGAGCTGCTGCTGCGCAACGACTACGACCTCAAGGGCAAGGACGTGGTCGTCGTCGGCCGCGGCGTGACCATCGGCCGCTCGATCGGCCTGCTGCTCACGCGCCGCGAGATCAACGCGACCGTGACCCTGACGCACACCGGCACCGCCGACCTGTCGCACCACCTCCGCCAGGCCGACGTGATCGTGGCCGCGGCGGGCGTGAAGCACATCGTCCGAGCCGAGGACGTCAAGCCCGGCGCCGCCGTGCTCGACGTCGGCGTCACCCGCGAAGACGACCCCGAGACCGGGAAGTCCCGCGTCTACGGCGATGTCGCCCCGGATGTCGCCGAGGTCGCCGGCTACCTCTCGCCCAACCCCGGTGGGGTCGGTCCGATGACCGTGGCGCTGCTCATGACCAACGTCGTCGAGGCGGCGGAGCGCTCGCTCGCCTGACGTCAGGCCGCGACGAGCTCGGACCGCTCGCGCGGACGCACGGACTCGGCATCCGTCGCCCCGAACGACGCCATCCCGCGGACCCAGCGCTCGCGGTCGGCCTCGGTGCTGTGGCGCACCTGCGCCAGCCGCGTGACACCGCGGACCTTGATGCCGCAGTACTCCAGCGTGGCGTTGCGCAGCGAGCGGATCGGGGCGTTGCGGTAGACCCATGCGTTCCAGAGCGTGGGGGAGTCCATCGTCATCACGATGCGCGCGCTGCGCCCGGTGAGCAGCTTGTCCCACAGCCGCCCGGTCGGACGGTAGCGGTAGGCGAACCCCCGCACGAACACGCGGTCGATCCACGTCTTGAGCGCCCCCGGAAGCGACCCCCACCACTGCGGGAAGAAGAAGACCAGGTGGTCGGCCCAGTCGACGTCGGCGACGTACGCGGCGACCTCGGGGGTGAGCGGCACGTCGGCATCGGTGCGCGGCAGGCGCACGTCGTCGCGGACGGACGGATGCTGCGGCACCGCGTCGTTCGCGAGATCCACGACGCGCACTTCGGCGCCGCCGGCGCGCGCGGCGTCGGCGTACGACTGGGCGAGGGAGTGGTTGAGACTGCCGGCGAAGGGCGTGCCGACGATCACGAGGATGCGGGGAGCGTTCATGCGAGGGTCTCCTGAGGGTGGTGGACGGCACCCGGGCCGGGCGCCGGCTGTTGCTGGATGAAAGCGGTGAGGGCGACGAGCTGGGCGTTCATGCGCGGGGCGTCGATGGGGTCGCCGGCGAGCGAGGGGTGCGTGAGCATCGCGGCGAACTCGCGCTCGAGCACCTCGCCGGCATCGCGCACGAGGGCGGTGCCCTTGTCGGTCAGCGAGAGCAGGATGCTGCGGCCCGCGCCGGGCTGGGATGCCGCGGTGATCCACCCGTCCTCGACGAGCGCGGGCACCCGTTTGCTCACAGCCGCCTTGGTGACGCCGAGGCAGCGGGCGAGCGTCGTCATGTCGACGGGCTCGTGGTCGTAGAGCACGGCCAGGAACTGGAAGTGGCTGAACGTCACACCCCACCCCGCCTGCAGGGCGGAGTCGGCGAACGCATCGAGCTCGGCGATGAGCTCGTGGAGAGTGAAGGTGAGGCGTTCGGACATACAGTGAGTAAACCAGTTGACTCACCCTAAGTCAACAAGTTGACTCACTTCCCTGCGTTCACATCACGTGATCTCGCCGAGACCATGCGCTATGCGCGCACATAACGCATGCGCTCGGTGAGAGCACGCGATATGGACATCGCGGCCTGGCCCACTCAGGCGGTGAAGCGGGCGAGGAACTCTCGGGTGCGGGGTTCGCGAGGAGCCGCCAGCACCTCAGAAGGCGGACCCTGCTCGACGATCGTGCCGGCGTCGAGGAACACCACTCGGTGGGCGACATCCCGGGCGAACGCCATCTCGTGCGTCGCCATGAGGATCGTCGCGCCGTCGGCAGCGAGCTGCCGCACGAGCTCGAGCACCTCACCCACGAGCTCGGGGTCGAGCGCCGACGTGATCTCGTCGAGGAACAGCACCTCCGGGTCGGTCGCGATGGCCCGCACGATCGCGGCACGCTGCTGCTGGCCGCCCGAGAGGCGGTCGGGGTGCTCGCGGGCGAGGTCGGCGAGCCCGATGCGGTCGAGCAGCTCGAGCGCGCGCGTCTCGGCCTCACGTCGCGGAGTGCGGTGCACGACGCGCGAGGCCAGCGTGACGTTGTCGAGCACGGTGAGATGCGGGAACAGGTTGTAGCTCTGGAACACCGCGCCGAAGCGGCCGCGGACGCGGTTCGCGTCGATGCGCGGATCGGAGATGTCCTCGTCGTCGAGGAAGATCTGCCCGTCGTCGATGGGCTCGAGGAGGTTCAGGCACCGCAGGAGCGTGGACTTGCCGGATCCGCTCGCGCCGATGAGCGCGACCACCTCATGGGTCGCCAGCTCGAGGTCGACGCCGCGGAGCACCTCGCGCTCGCCGAAGGACTTGTGGATGCCGGTCGCCCGCAGCAGAGCGGTCACAGGATCGCCCCCGCCTGCTCACGCTCGCGCAGACGCGCGGTGTACCAGTCGGTGAGCCGGATGGTGGGGATCGCGAGCAGGATGAACAGCACGCCGGCCACGACGTACGGCGTGAAGTTGTAGGTGAGCGAGGCGACGGATCTCGCCGCGGCGATGGCATCGACCGCGCCCAGGATGGAGATCAGACCGACGTCCTTCTGCATCGAGATGAAGTCGTTCATGAGGGGCGGCGTGATCTTGCGGAAGGCCTGGGGCAGCACGACGCGGCGCAGCGACTGCACGTAGCCGAGGCCGAGGGCCCGCGCGGCGAGGCGCTGCGAAGGGTGGACGGCCTCGATGCCGGCCCGGATCACCTCGGCGACGTATGCGGAGTACGTGAGCGTCACCGCGATCACGCCGAGCAGCACCACCGGCATGCGCGTGTTCGTGATGGTCGGCAGGCCGAAGCCGATCAAGTACAGCACGATGATGAACGGAAGGCCGCGGAAGAGGTCGGTGTACCCCGCCGCGAGCACGCGCGCCGGAAAGAAGACCGGCCCGCGGAGGGTGCGCAGCACGGCGATCACGAGTGCTACGACCGCGACGGTCACGACCGAGTAGGCGAGCACCTGCAGGTTGATCAGGAAGCCGTCCCACACCTTCGGCAGCGCCTGGATCGCGACGTCGAGATTGAAGAAGGACTGCTGGACCTTGGACCAGCCCTCGGTGTTGATGACCGTCACCCAGACGATCACCGCGAACGCGAGCGACGACGCGATCGCGATGAGCACCGACCGCCGCGAGCGGCGGTGCCGGTAGGCGCGACGGTCGAGCTCGAGCGCGCTGGGCTGGTGCGGGGTCACCGAACGAACGTAGCGGACGCGGTCACTTGAGCTGCGGCACGCCCTCGCTGAGCACCGCGAGCCACTTCTCCTCGAGGGCGTCGAGCGTCCCGTTCTCGCGCAGCGTGTCGACGGCCGCGGTGACGTCCGCGGTCAGCGGGGAGTCCTTCGCCAGCAGCAGGCCCCACTGGTCGGGCACCCCCGCAGCCGGGAGCTCGCCGACGGTGAAGGAGTCGTCGATGTAGAAGTTCACCGCGGTGTAGGCGGTCGGGGTGTCGAGCACGAGGGCATCGATCTGACCGGCCTTGAGCGCGGCGACCGCGTCTTCGTTGGAGCTGTAGAGCTGCGGCGTGGCGGTGGGGGCGATCGCCTCTTCGATCGTCGTCGCGCTCGTGGATCCCGACATGGCGCCGAGCACCAGATCCTTGAGGCCCGCGATGTCGGTCACGCCCTCGGCGGCACCGCCCTTCAGCGCGACCACCGACTGGCTGGCCTCGTAGTAGGGCGACGAGAAGTCCACGGCCTGCTTGCGCTCGTCGGTGATCGTGTACTGCTGGATGTTGAAGTCGAAGCTCTTCGGACCGGGCGCGATCGCCGACTCGAAGCTGGTCCGCACCCATTCGACATCCTCGGCGGCGAAGCCCAGCTCCTCGGCGACGGCGTACGCGACCGCTGCCTCGAACCCTTCACCGGACGCCGGGTCGTCGTCGATCACGTACGGCTCGTACGCCGTCTCGCCGGTCGCGATGGTGAGCTTGCCGGGGGTGAGGTAGCCGGCGTCGGCGGCGGCCGACTCGCTGCTCGCCGGCGCGGAGCCCGAGGCGCAGCCCGTCAGGGCGAGGGCCGCGACGGCGATGCCGGCGGCGGCGATGCGGACGAGACGGATGCTGCGCGACATGGGTGCCTCCAGAAGTCGGGTGTCCGCGCGTGCGTGCTGTCGCTCTGCGGATCCCTCCATCTTGGCGACGGGTTCGGCGCAGCGGTCGGTGCGGGTCGGTTTGTTACACGTCCGATGCCGAGGAGCCGGGGCCCGCAGCATCCGTTCCGCAACTTCCTCGCGCTGCCCGAATCGGCATCCGCCATCATGACGCTGACGCGAGCCGTGCCTCGGCCGCCGCCAGCGCGCGCCGCGCCCCGTCGGTCGGCGCGATCGCGACGAGACCGCGGTAGAGCTTCACGAGCGCCTCGACATCGAGGGAGCCGGTGCGGGCGCGGTCGCAGTGCACGGCCTGGATCGCCGCCTCGAGTTGGAATCGTCCCAGCGGTCGCCCGAGCGACGAGGCGCGGCGCAGCAGAGCAGCGCCCTCCGCGATGAGCGCGCGGTCCCACGCGGCCGGGTCCTGTTCGTCGAGCGGCGGCCACGGCACGTCGGTGCGAGCGGGTGCGCGCGATTGCGCGTAGGTGAGCAGCGCGGCGAGGCCCCACGCCTCCGGCTCGTCGTCGAGGAGGGTCGCGGTGAGCACCGCGAGCCAGCGCGCCTCGTCGGCGAGCGACTCGCGCGGCTCCTCGCCCTGGTCGAGCCAGCCGATGGCGTACGCGCCGTAGATCGCCTCGAGCACGGCCGGCAGCCGGGACGGCATGTCGGCGCGGGTCGGGACGCGGAACGGGATGCCGGCATCCCGGATCCGCCGCTTCGCCCGCACGAGCCGCTGGGCCATCGCGGAGGGCTCGACCGCGAACGCGCGGGCGACCTCGGCCGCGTCGAATCCGAGCACGGTCTGCAGCATCAGCGGCGTGCGGACGGCGGGTTCGATCGCCGGGTGCGCGCACGCGAAGAGCAGTTCGAGTCGGCGGTCGGGGATGGCCTCGGCGCGCTCGAGGGCGGTGAGCGCGTCGACCTCGCGCTCGTCGGCGCGTATCGCGGCGATCCCCTCGTCGAGCGGGACACCCGTGCGGTGCGCCGCTGACGAGAGGGCGTCGCGCAGTCGGTTGCGGGCCACGGTGACCAGCCACCCTTCGGGATTGGCGGGGATGCCGGCATCCGGCCACGTGCGCAGCGCGCGCTCGAACGCGTCGGCGAGGGCGTCCTCGGCGAGCACGACGTCGCGCGTGGAGGCGGCGACCACGGCAAGGATGCGGCCGTACGACTCCCGCGCGGTGCGTGCCGCGACCGCGCGGGAGTCGGAAGCGGACGGCATCAGTTTGCGAACGGGGTCCAGGCGCCGTTCTCGAAGAAGGTCGCGCTCGGACGCACCTCGACGGTGCCCCAGCTGATCGACGGCGCCTTGCCGGCCCAGCCGATCGCGGCGTCGAGGTCGGCGACCTCGACCACGAACGTGCCGCCGAGCTGTTCCTTGGTGTCGGCGAACGGACCGTCCTGCACGCGCAACGTGCCGTCGGGCGCCGTCACCGTCGTCGTGACGGCAGAAGGCTGGAGCACCTCGGCCGACACGAGCACGCCGGCGGCGTCGAGCGCCTTCGCGTACTCGTCGAACTCGCGCATGCCCTCGGCCCAGGCGTCGTCGCCCATGTCGTCAGGGGTCATCTCGGGGTAGTGGAGGAGGAGTGCGTACCGCATGGCGTCGTCCTTTCTTTCAGGGGTATCGACACCCTGATGACGATCGGCGCCCGCCCCGATCGACAGGTCGGGCGGAATCAGCCCTTGCCGAGTTCGTCGAGCATGCGTCGCTGCTCGTCGGTGAGCCCGTCGTTCAGTTCGCGGCGGCCCGCGGATGCCTCGGGGGAAGGGATCGGCGGGGCCGCAGCATCTACTGATCCGGCGTTCGAACCGGTCGCCTTGTCGTAGAGCGTGCCGGCGTGGGTCTCGACCTTGTCGTCGATGGCGCCGTAGATCGCCCAGCCGATCAGGAGGATCACCGGCGGGATGACCCAGCCCCAGAACGCGCCGAAGATGCCGCCGCCGATCGAGACGCCGGTGAAGACGACGGTGACGATCCAGACGAGGAACGCGACGGCGAAGGCGAGCAGGAACTCGACGAGCTTCTCGCCGGCCTTGGTGCGCTGATTCGCGGACTTCGCCGCCATCGAGCGGAACCACTTCTCGACGAGCGGCTTGATCCAGATGACGAGCGCCGTCAGCACGATGCCCGCCCAGAGCGCGGCCCAGCCGACGCGCGCGGGCGTGAGCCAGCCGACGATCAGCAGCACGACGATGTTGAACACCAGCAGCGACGCGAACCGCACGACCCACTTCTTCATGGATTCACTGTGCCACGTCCGGCAGCGGCAGGGGAACGGTCCCCACGCCCCCTCCACCCGCCGCTGGCGCGTCGGGCGGAGCCTCTGGGCGCGTGGGCCCAGCCGCGTCCGCCGCGTGGACGCTCAGTACGAGGCGCGCTCGCCGGAGGCGTCTGTCGGGATGAAGCGTGCGGCGAGGGCCTCGGAGCCGCGGGCGAGGAGGGCGACGTCGGCGCCGACGAGGACGAACGAGGCGCCGGCCTCGAGGTAGGCGTCGGCGGTGGCCGGGTCGAAGGCGTTGACGCCGACGGGCTTGCCGGCCGCGCGGACGGCGTCGAAGGTGCGCCTGACGGCGGAGACGACGTCGGGGTGGGTCTGCTGACCGAGCACGCCCATCGAGGCGGCGAGGTCACTCGGACCCACGAAGACGCCGTCGACGCCGTCGACCGCGGCGATCTCGGCGGCCGCCTCGACACCGGCCGTCGTCTCGATCTGCACGAACAGCGAGACGTGCGCGTCGGCGTCCTGCAAGTACCCGTCGACGCGGTTCCAGCGGGCCGATCGCGCGAGCGCGGAGCCCACGCCCCGCGTACCCCTCGGGGGATAGCGCACGGCGGCGACGGCGGCTTCGGCATCCGTCTTCGACGACACCATCGGCACGAGCAGGTTCTGGGCTCCGAGGTCGAGCACCTGCTTGATCGTCACGACGTCGCCGATCGGCACGCGCACCACGGGGGTGATCGGGGAGGCGGCGACGGCCTGCAGTTGAGCCAGCACCGACTCGAGGCCGTTGGGGGAGTGCTCCATGTCGATGAGCACCCAGTCCAGGCCCGAGCCGGCACAGATCTCGGCGACGAGCGGCGAGCCGGTGCACACCCAGATGCCCGCGAGCGGGTGGTCGGCGTGCGCGAGTGCGTCGCGGAAGGTCGGGCTCAGACGAAGCGGCATTCGATCACTCCCATGGGTCCGTAGTCGCACCTGACGGTATCGCCCCGCGACACCCACATGGGGCGCGTGAAGGAGCCCGCGAGGATGATCTCGCCCGCCTCGAGCCGCGCGCCGTGCTGGTGGAACTTGTTCGCCAGCCACGCGACGCCGGTGGCGGGGTGCCCGAGGACTCCGGCGGCGACGCCGGTCTCCTCGATCTCGCCGTTGCGGCTCAGCACGCCGGGAACCCAGCGAAGGTCGATCTCGTCGGGGCGCTTGTGGACGTCGCCGAGCACCATCGCGCCGTAGGCGGCGTTGTCGCTGATCGTGTCGACGATGGTGCGGCCCTCGAGCTCGATGTGCGAGTTGAGCACCTCGAGCGCGGGCACCGCGTAGTCGATCGCCGCGAGGGCGTCATCGAGGGTGCACTCGGGGCCCTCGAGCGGGGTCTTCAGCACGAACGCCAGCTCGACCTCGATGCGCACGTTCGAGAACTTCTCGACGGGGATCTCGGCGCCGGAGCGGTACACGGTGTCGTCGAACATCACGCCGTAGTCGGGCTCGGTGATGCCCGTCGCCTGCTGCATGGCTTTCGACGTGAGCCCGATCTTGCGGCCCACCAGCGTGCGCCCGGCGGCGATGTTCTGGTCGCGCCACACACCCTGGATGGCGTACGAGTCCTCGACCGTCGCGTCCGGGTACCGCGCCGTGATGCGCGGGATCACACCGTGCGTGCGGTCGGCCTCGGCCAGCTCGGCCGCGATCGCGGCGATGTCGTCGGGGTGCAGCATCCGTTCCCCTTACAGCTGGTGGCCGAGCTTGTACTCGCCCTGCTTGTACTCGGGCATCGAGTCCTCGTCGGGGCGGGTGTACGAGAAGCCGTCGGCGCCGATCGTGACCGCCATCTCGGACGAGTCCGTGCGCGCCACCACGGGCTGCGGGTTGCCGTCGAGGTCGAGCACGAGGGACGCCTCGGTGTACCAGGACGGGACGACGGGGTTGCCCCACCAGTCGCGGCGCTGGTTGTCGTGGACGTCCCAGGTGACGACGGGGTTGTCGGGGTCGCCGGTGTAGTAGTCCTGGGTGTAGATCTCGACACGGTGCCCGTCGGGGTCGCGCAGGTACAGGTAGAACGCGTTCGAGACGCCGTGGCGGCCCGGTCCGCGCTCGATCGCGTCGGAGCGGCGGAGGGCTCCGAGCTTGTCGCAGATCGCGAGGATGTTGTGCTTCTCGTGCGTGGCGAACGCGACGTGGTGCATGCGCGGGCCGTCGCCGCCGGTCATCGCGGTGTCGTGCACCGTGGGCTTGCGGCGCATCCACGCGGCGTAGACGGTGCCCTCCTCGTCCTGGATGTCCTCGGTGACGCGGAAGCCCAGCGACTGCATGAAGTTCACCGCGCGGGGGACGTCGGGGGTGACCTGGTTGAAGTGGTCCAGGCGCACCAGTTCGCCCGGGGTGTGCAGGTCGTAGCGCCACGACAGGCGCTCGACGTGCTCGGTCGCGAAGAAGAACTCGTACGGGAAGCCGAGCGGGTCGGTGACGCGCACCGAGTCGCCGATGCCCTTCGTGAACCCGTCCGGGCGGCGCTCGATGCGGCAGCCGAGCTCCTCGTAGAACGCGACGGCCTTATCGAGGTCCTGCGCCGACCGCACCCGGTACGAGAACGCGGCGACCGCGGCGACCGGGCCCTGGCGCAGCACCAGGTTGTGGTGGATGAACTCCTCCGTCGAGCGGAGGTAGATCGTGCTCTCGTCCTCCTCCGTCACGTACAGGCCGAGCACGTCGACGTAGAACTCGCGCGAGGCGAGCAGGTCGGTGACGACGAGCTCCATGTACGCGCAGCGCAGGATGTCGGGCGCCGGCACGGACGGGGTGGGGATCGGGTTGTCGGAGAGGATCGGCGCCTCCTGGCTCACGTAGAAGCCGGAAGAGGTGCGGGTCATCTGGTCACGGTGGGTCATGTCGCGTCCTTGCGTGGGGTATTCGGAGATGGATGCTGCGGCCCTCAGTGGCCGGCGGCATCCGCCTTTCCGAAGGTGGGGTTGTGGGCGGGGCCGAGCGTGATGTGCACGGCCTGCTGGTCGGTGTAGAAGTCGATGGAGCGGTAGCCGCCCTCGTGTCCGAGGCCCGAGGCCTTGACGCCGCCGAACGGCGTGCGGAGGTCGCGCACGTTGTTCGAGTTCAGCCAGACCATGCCGGCCTCGATGGCCTGCGAGAAGTTGTGGGCGCGCTTGAGGTCGTTGGTCCACACGTAGGCGGCGAGCCCGTACCGCACGCCGTTGGCGAGCTCGAGCGCCTCCTCGTCGGTGTCGAACGGCGTGATCGCGACGACCGGGCCGAAGATCTCCTCCTGGAAGATCCGCGCGTCCGGGGCGACGTCGGCGAACACGGTCGGCCGCACGAAGTTGCCGGTCTCGAATCCCTCGGGGCGGTCGCCGCCGGCGACCAGGCGCGCCTCGGACTTGCCGATCTCGATGTACGAGACGACCTTGTCGTAGTGCTCGGGGTGCACGAGCGCCCCGACCTCGGTCTTCGGGTCGTGCGGGTACCCCACGACGACGCGGTCGGCCTGCGCCGCATAGCGCTTGACGAACTCGTCGTAGATCGGGCGCTCGACGAGGATGCGCGAGCCGGCGGTGCAGCGCTCGCCGTTGAGGGAGAAGACGCCGAAGATGGTGGCGTCGATCGCGGCGTCGAGGTCGGCGTCGGCGAACACGACGGCGGGCGACTTGCCGCCGAGCTCCATCGACAGGCCCTTCAGGAACGGCGCCGCGTTGCCGAAGATGAGCTGCCCGGTGCGGGACTCGCCGGTGAACGAGATCAGCGGCACGTCGGGGTGCTTCACCAGCGCGTCGCCGGCGTCCTCGCCGAGGCCGTTGACGAGGTTGAAGACGCCCTTCGGCAGCCCGGCCTCCTCGAAGATCCCGGCCCACAGTGACGCCGACAGCGGCGTGAACTCGGCGGGCTTGAGCACCACGGTGTTGCCGGTCGCGAGCGCCGGGCCGAGCTTCCACGACTCGAGCATGAACGGGGTGTTCCACGGCGTGATGAGGCCTGCGACGCCGATCGGCTTGCGGTTGACGTAGTTCATCTGCCGGCCCGGCACCTTGTAGGCGTCGTCGGCCTGCGCGACGATCAGGTCCGCGAAGAACCGGAAGTTCTCCGCCGCCCGCCGCGCCTGGCCGAGCGCCTGCGTGATCGGCAGGCCCGAGTCGAACGACTCCAGCTCCGCGAGCCGGGCGTCGCGGGACTCCACGATGTCGGCGATGCGGTGCAGCACGCGCGAACGCTCGCGCGGCAGCATCCGGGGCCACGGTCCCTCGGTGAACGCGCGGCGCGCGGCGGCGACGGCCCGGTCGATGTCGGCCTTCTTGCCGGCCGCGGCCTGCACGTACGTCTCGTTCGTCACCGGGTCGAGCACGTCGAACGTGTCGCCGTCGGCCGAGTCGACGAACTCGCCGTCGATGTAGTGCCGGATGCGGCTCGGCAGGCCCTCGGGCACATGCCGCGTCGCGAGAACGGTCTGGGTGTCGGTCATTGTTGCTCCTTCGTCGGAGGTCGTGGGGACGGATGCCGCGGGCAGCGGCATCCGGTTCAGAACGCGGGAAGGCCCAAGGCCTCGTCGGGGTGCTCGTGGATCATGTAGGCGTCGAGGGTGGCCGAGCGGTGGCGCCGGGCCGCCTTCTCGATCTCACCGAGCGGGGCACCGGTTTCGATGAGGACGAGGATGTTCTCGTGCTCGCGCACCGATTCCTGCGCGCGGCCGGGCACGAAGCTGAAGGTGGAGTCGCGCAGGTGCCCGAGACGTGCCCACTCGGCGTGCACGAGGTCGAGCATCCGCGGGTTCGCGCATTTCTCGAACAGCGCCGCGTGGAACTCCTGGTTGAGCGCAGTGAACGCGCGCGGGTCGAAGTGCTCGAGCGTCTCGATCATGAGCTCGTTGATGCGGCGGGCGTTGCGGATGTCGTCGGCCGTGAGCCGGCGCGCGGCGAGCGCGGTGGCAGTGCCCTCGAGGATCGACAGCGCCTGCATGCTGTAGCGGTACTGCGAGTCGTCGACCATCGACACCCGGGCGCCGACGTTGCGCTCGAACGTCACGAGCCCCTCGGCCTCGAGCTGGCGGATCGCCTCGCGCACCGGCACGACGCTCATGTCGAGCTCGCCGGCGATGCTGCCCAGCACGAGCCGGTAGCCCGGCGTGAACTCCTGGTTGGCGATGCGCTCCTTGATCCAGCGGTACGCCTGCTGCGACTTGCTGAGCGTGTCGGCTTCGGTCGGGCTCATGCGCGGCCTTCCTCTCGGGCGTTCCGGGCGGCGTACTTCGCGCGCCATTCGGCGTTCATCGGGAAGAGCCCGTCGACGGGATGCCCCTCCGCGACGCGGTCGGCGATCCAGGCGTCCTCGTCCTCTTGGGCGAGGGCGGCGTCGACGACCTCCTCGGCGATCCCCGGCGGGATCACGACGACTCCGTCGGCGTCGCCGACGATGATGTCGCCCGGCTGGACGGCAGTGCCACCGCACGCGATCGTCACGTCGGCGTCCCACGGCACGTGCTTGCGACCCAGCACCGCGGGGTGCGCGCCGGACGAGTACACGGGGATGCCGACCGCGGCGACGGCCGCAGCATCCCGAACTCCGCCGTCGGTGACGATGCCGGCGGCACCGCGGGCGTGCGCGCGGATCGCGAGGATGTCGCCGAGAGTGCCCGAGCCGGCCTCGCCGCGCGCCTCGATCACGACGACCTCGCCGTCGCCGACGGCGTCGAACACGCGCTTCTGCGCGTTGTAGCCGCCGCCGTGGGACGCGAACAGGTCCTCGCGGTTCGGCACGAAGCGCAGCGTGCGCGCGACACCGACGACCTTCGCCTCGGGATGCAGCGGACGCACGCCGTCGACGTGCACGTTGTTCAGGCCGCGCTTGCGCAGCTGCGCCGAGAGCCCGGCCACGGGCACGGCCTCGAGCTTCGCGCGCAGTGCGGGGGAGAGCGCCGGGGTCGCGGCCTCCCCCGCGGGGAGCCCGGCCGCCTCGCGGGAGCCCCAGGCTTCCGTCCGCTGCAGATCGTCGACCGCGGGAAGCGAGCCGAGCTCGGCATCGAAGGCCGCCGAACCCTGCGCCACCGTCGTCACGAGTCGTCCCGACGACGGGCCGCCCGGAACGTCGACCTCGACCTCGACGACATCGCCGGGCCGCGCGACCGATGAGCCTGCGGGCGTGCCGGTGAGGATCACGTCGCCGGTCTCGAGCGTGAAGTGCTGCGAGAGGTCTGCGACGAGCTGGGCGAGCGGGAAGATCATGCCGGCGGCGGTGTCGTCCTGGGCGATCTCGCCGTTGAGCCACGTGCGCACACGCAGCGCCTCGGGGTCGATGGTGCGGGCGTCGATGAGCGACGGGCCGACGGGCGTGTAGCCGTCGCGACCCTTGGAGCGCACGTTCGAGCCCTTGTCGTTCGCGCGCAGGTCGTAGAGGCCGAAGTCGTTGGCGGCGGTGACCCACGCGACGTGGTTCCACGCGTCGGCGAGTCCGACGCGGCGCGCCGGGGTGCCGATCACGAGCGCGATCTCGCCCTCGAACGCGAGCAGCTCGGTGCCGTCCGGACGCTCGATGGCGTCGCCCGACGCCGCGACCGAACTCGACGGCTTGAAGAAGTACGACGGATGCTGCGGCCGACGCCCGCGCTGATCCGCACGCGACGCGTAGCTGAGGTGGATGGCGATGATCTTGCCCGGGCGGCCGGGAAGCGCCGCGAAACGGCGGTCTGCGGTCTCCGTGATCTCGTCCATGAGCTCCCTTACTCGAAGCGACCTGTTGCGTCGTATTCGAAATCGTATATGATCGTGCAGCATCCGGCAACCATTCCCCAGCGGTTCGCCGGCGACGATGTCGTCAGCCCCCGACACAGGAGTCACCATGAGCAGCGCATCCGGACCCACAGCAGGGTTCACCCCCACCGGAACCATCGCGTCCACCACGGACCGACGCCGGGTCGTGTTCGCGACCGTCGTCGGCACGACCGTCGAGTGGTACGACTTCTTCATCTACGCGACCGCGGTCGGCCTGGTCTTCGGCCAGCTGTTCTTCGCACCGCTCGGCGCCAACAGCGCGATCGTCGCCTTCGCGACCGTCGGTGTGAGCTTCCTCTTCCGCCCGCTCGGCGCCTTCCTGGCCGGGCACTTCGGCGACAAGTACGGCCGCAAGGTCGTGCTGATGTGGACGCTGATCCTCATGGGTGCCGCGACCGCCCTCATCGGATTCCTGCCGACATACGACGCGATCGGCGTCTGGGCGCCGATCCTGCTCGTGTTCCTGCGCATCATCCAGGGCATCTCCGCCGGCGGCGAGTGGGGCGGCGCGGTCCTGATGGCCGTCGAGCATGCGCCGAAGCAGCGCCGCGGCGCGTTCGGCGCCTCGCCGCAGATCGGCGTGCCGCTGGGTCTCCTGCTCGCCTCGGGCGTCATGGCGCTCATGGCGATGATCGCCCCCGGTGACGCGTTCCTCGTGTGGGGCTGGCGCGTGCCGTTCCTGCTCAGCGTCGTGCTCATCCTCGTCGGCTACTACGTCCGCCGCCGTGTCGAGGAGAGCCCGGTCTTCGCCGAGCTCGCCGAGCGCAAGGAGAAGGCGCGGATGCCGATCATCACGCTCTTCCGCAAGCACCTGCTCCTCGTGTTCATCGCCGCTCTCGTGTTCGCCGGCAACAACGCCGTCGGGTACATGACCACGGGCGGCTACATCCAGGGCTACTCGACCAACCCCGAGGGCCCGCTCGCCCTCGAGCGCGGACCGGTGCTGTGGGCCGTCGCGGGCTCGGCGGTCACGTGGCTGCTGTCGACGTTGGCCGCCGGCTTCATCTCCGACCGCATCGGCCGCCGCACGACGTACATGATCGGCTGGATCCTGCAGCTCGTCGGTGTGTTCCTGCTCTTCCCGCTCGTGAACACCGGGAACATCTGGCTGCTGTTCCTCGGCCTCGCGATCCTCACGATCGGCCTCGGATTCACCTACGGCCCGCAGGCCGCGCTCTACTCCGAGCTGTTCCCGGCATCCATCCGCTTCTCGGGCGTCTCGATCTCGTACGCGATCGGCGCGATCCTCGGCGGCGCGTTCGCCCCGACCATCGCGACGGCCCTCGTGCAGGCGACCGGCTCGACGATGTCGGTCACGTGGTACCTCGCAGGGATGACCGTCATCGGCCTGATCGCGACCCTGCTCCTGCGCGACCGCTCCGGCATCCCGCTCGGCCCGGACCACGAGGCCGAGCAGTCGGTCAGCCCGATCTACGGCCTCTCGAAGGCCTGATCGCCCTTCTGCTCAGCTGTCACGATGTGCCGGCCCGGCCGGCCGCTCGTGACAGGTGAGCAGTGGGGATGGATGCCGCGCACCCGAGCCCTGCGCGGGCTCGGGTGCGCGGCATCCGTGCGTCTCAGCGGGTGCGCATGCCGTCCAGCGCGACCGCGACGACGTCGTGCGCGAGGCGCTCGCGGTCGACGGCGCCGCCCGGCCGATACCACTCGACGATCGAGTTGACCATGCCGAAGACGAGGCGCGTGGTCACGGCGCCGTCGACGTCGGCCCGCACCTGACCCGCGCGCTGCGCTTCGTTCACGAGCGCGGTCACGCGGTGGTCGAACGCGCGCCGCCGCTCGAGAGCGGCACGTTCGACGTCGCTGTTTCCGCGCACGCGCAGGAGGAGTGTCACGTAGGGGAGCTTGTCGACGAGCACGAGCACCGCGCCCCGCAGCACCGCGCCGAGCCGTTCTGCCGGGTCGCCGGCAGAGGCCTCGGGCTGGTCGAGCACGCCCTCGAGTCCGTCGAGCGCTTCGTCGAGCGCGAGCGAGAGCAGCTGCTCCTTGGAATCGAAGTGGTGGTACAGCGCCGACTTCGTGAGGCCCAGGCGCGAGGCGAGGTCGGCGACCGACGTCGCGTCGTACCCCTGCTCGTTGAAGAGGGTGACGGCGACTGCGAGCACCTGATCGCGGTCGTAGCCGGGGCGGCCGCGTCGCGCGGGGGAGGCGTCGGTGCTCGCGGACATGCGCCCAGTCTCGCACCCTGCCGGTGTCGACGCCGCGCGACACGGTGACATTACTGAACGATCGATCAGGTAATATGGGTGCCGATCCGCGAAGAGGCGGACGCAGGAGGACGGATGCCTGAGCCGCTGAAGATCCAGCGCCGCGAGGACCGCGTCGTCGCGACGCTGTCGCGGCCGGAGGTGCGCAACGCCATCGACCAGGACACCATCGACCGGCTGCACGAATTGTGCGGCGAGCTCGAGCGCGAGCCGCGCACGCTCATCCTCACGGGCTCCAACGGTGTGTTCGCCTCGGGTGCCGACATCGCCCAGCTGCGCGAGCGCCGCGCCGCCGACGCGCGCCGGGGGATCAACACCCGCGCGTTCACCCGGGTGCGGAACCTGCCGATGCCGGTCATCGCGGCGATCGACGGCTACGCCCTCGGCGGGGGCGCCGAGCTCGCGTACGCTGCCGACATCCGCATCGGCTCGCCGAGCCTCAAGATCGGCAACCCCGAGACGGGCCTCGGCATCATCGCGGCCGCGGGTGCGACGTGGCGCCTGCCTGAGATCGTCGGCGAGGCACGGGCTGCGGAGATGCTTCTGACGGGACGGATCCTCGATGCCGACACCGCGGTCGAGTGGGGCCTGGTGTCGTCGCTGTTCGAGCCGGGCGACCTCCTCCCCGCCGCCCACGCGATCGCCGACCGCATCGCGCGCAACGACCCGCTCGCGACACGCCACACGAAGACGGCGCTCCTCGCCCCGCGCGCCGCACACCCCGAGATCGAGCTCGAGCTGCAGGCCCAGCTCTTCGAGAGCCCCGAGAAGGACCGCCGCATGACCGCGTTCCTCGAGAGGAAGCGCTGATGGGCGTGGCGCACGAAGCCCCCCGGTCGTTGAGCGAGCGGAGCGAGACGAAACGCGCTGAGCCCACCGGAGTGCCCGGGCGGGTCGGCGTCATCGGCGGCGGGCGCATGGGTGCGGGCATCGCCCACGCGTTCGTGCTCGCCGGCGCCGACGTGGTCGTGGTCGAGCGTGACGACGACGCGGCGGGGGCAGCATCCGCTCGCCTTCTCGAAAGCGTGCGTCGCAGCGTCGAGCGCGGCACCACCGATCGCGGGTTCGACGCGCTCGCCGCGGCGGTCGAGACGGCGACGGATGCTGCGGCGCTGGCCGGCTGCGACCTCGTGGTGGAGGCGGTCCCGGAGGATCGGGAGCTCAAGCTCGACGCCCTCGGGCGTGCGGAGCGCGTGCTCACGCCGGAGGCGGCGCTGGCCACCAACACGTCGTCCATCTCGATCGACGACCTCGCATCCGGTCTGGACCGGCCCGAGCGCTTCCTGGGGCTGCACTTCTTCAACCCCGTGCCGGCGTCCGAGCTCGTCGAGGTCGTCACCGGCACCGCGACCGATGCCACGCTCGTCGACGCGGCGAAGGGCTGGATCGCGGCGCTGGGCAAGACGCCGATCGTCGTGCGCGACAGCCCGGGCTTCGCATCGAGTCGACTCGGTGTCGCGCTCGGGCTCGAGGCGATCCGCATGCTCGAGGAGGGCGTCGCCTCGGCCGCCGACATCGACGCGGCGATGGAGCTCGGGTACCGGCATCCGGTCGGTCCGCTCCGGACGACCGACCTCGTCGGCCTCGACGTGCGCCTCGGCATCGCCGAGGAGCTCCACCGCGAACTCGGGGAGCGCTTCGCGCCCCCGGCACTGCTCAGGCGCCTCGTCGCCGACGGACATCTCGGCCGCAAGACCGGCCGCGGCTTCTACGAATGGAGTGACAAGTGACCGACATCCTCCCCAGCTACCTGCGCGACGCATGGTGGAGCCCCGCCTCCGAATCGGGCGCGACGGAAGTGCGCGACGCGTCGACCGGCGAGGTCGTCACGCTCGTCAGCACCGACGGCATCGACCTCGGCGCGGCGATCGCCCACGCTCGGACCGTCGGCCAGGCGAGCCTCGGCGCGCTGACGTTCCACCAGCGCGCCCTGCTGCTGAAGGAGTTCGGCATCGCGCTCACCGCGCGCAAAGAGGAGCTCTACGAGCTGTCCAAGCGCGCCGGCGCGACCACGCGCGACTCGCTGAGCGACGTCGACGGCGGCATCGGCGTGCTCTTCACCTACTCGTCGAAGGGGCGGCGCGAGCTGCCCAACGCCCAGGTGTATCTCGACGGTCCGGTCGAGCCGCTGTCGAAGGACGGCTCATTCCTCGGGCGCCATGTGTACACGCGGCTGCCCGGCGTGGCCGTGCAGATCAACGCCTTCAACTTCCCGATGTGGGGCGCGCTCGAGAAGTTCGCCCCCGCGTTCCTCGCGGGCGTGCCGACGATCGTGAAGCCCGCGACGCCGACGGCGTACGTGGCCGAGGCGTGGGTGCGGATCCTCGTCGAGACCGGGAAGCTGCCGGCGGGCTCGCTGCAGCTGGCGAGCGGCGCCGTCCCCGGGCTGTTCGACCACCTCGGGCTCGGCGACCTCGTCGGGTTCACGGGGAGCGCGTCGACGGCGTCTCGGCTTCGCGAGCAGGCCGCGCCAGGCGTCAGGTTCACGAGCGAGACCGACTCGATCAACGCGTCGGTGCTCGGCCCCGACGCGGTCCCGGGCACGCCCGAGTTCGAGGCTTACGTCAAGCAGCTCCTGGTCGAGCTCACGACCAAGGCGGGGCAGAAATGCACGGCGATCCGTCGTGCCATCGTGCCCGCCGACGCCGTCGACCCGCTCGTCTCCGCCCTCCGCGACAAGATCGCCGAGCGCGTCGTCGTGGGTGACCCCCACGCCGACCGGGTCACGATGGGCCCGCTCGTCTCGCTCGCACAGCGCGACGAGGTGCTGCGCGCCGTCGGCGCGCTCGAGGCCGCGGGCGGCCGCATCCTGCTCGGCACGACGGAGGCTCCGGACGTGACGCTCGCCGACGGCTCGACCGGTCCGGCTCCCGACGGAGCGTTCGTCACGCCCATCCTGATCGGGTTCGACGGCGCAGCCGACGCGCTTCCCGTCGCGGTGCACGACGTCGAGGCCTTCGGCCCCGTGGCGAGCGTGCTCGCCTACCGCACCGTCGACGAAGCGGCCGACCTCGTCGGCCGCGGCGGCGGGTCGCTCGTGACGAGCGTCGCGACCGCCGACCCGTCGGTGGCGGCGACCCTCCTCGCCCGCACCGCCGCGTACAACGGACGCCTGCTGTTCCTCGACCGCGACGACGCGCGTACCTCGACGGGCCACGGCGCGCCCGTGCCGCACCTCGTGCACGGCGGACCCGGCCGCGCCGGCGGCGGCGAGGAGCTCGGCGGCATCCGCGCGGTGCTGCACCACATGCAGCGGACCGCGGTGCAGGGCTCGCCCGCGATGCTCACGGCTCTGACCGGCGTGTGGCATCAGGGCGCAGCATCCCGATCCGATCGTCACCCGTTCCGCAAGTCGCTCGCTGAGCTCGCCATCGGCGACCAGATCGCCTCGCCCCTGCGCCCCGTGACCCTCGACGACATCGAGACGTTCGCGAACTTCACCGGCGACCTCTTCTACGCGCACATGGATGAAGAGGCCGCCGCCGCGAACCCGTTCTTCCCGGGTCGTGTCGCCCACGGCTACCTGCTGGTCTCGTGGGCGGCGGGGCTCTTCGTCGACCCGGAGCCGGGCCCCGTGCTGGCCAACTACGGCCTCGAGAACCTCCGGTTCATGACGCCCGTGTCGCCCGGCGACGAGATCCGCGTGGTGCTGACCGCCAAGCAGATCACGCCCCGCGAGACCGACGAGTACGGCGAGGTGCGGTGGGACGCCGTCATCCTCAACCAGCGCGATGAGATCGTCGCGACGTACGACGTCCTCACGCTGGTCGCGAAGACGGCGGACACGGATGCCGCGGCAGCCGTATCCGTTCCAGCCGAGGCCGAAGGGGTGACGGCGTGAGCGACCCCGCCGCGCACTTCGTTGGCCAGCGCCGCATGCTGCAGCGCGATCGTGCGTCCGCCGCGCTCGGCATGGTCGTCGAGCGTGACGAGCCGGGCGAGGCGATCGTGTCGATGCGTGTGCGCGACGACATGACGAACGGGTTCGCCATCACGCACGGCGGGATGGTGTTCGCGCTCGCCGACACGGCGTTCGCGATGGCCTGCAACGAGGACGACGACGTGACGGTGGCCGCCGGTGCCGACATCTCGTTCCTCAAAGCGACGCACGCCGGCCAGACCCTCACCGCGCATGCGCGGCGCCGCATCCTCTCGGGCCGCAACGGCCTCTACGACGTGACAGTGACCGACGAGACCGGCGACGTGGTCGCCGAGTTCCGCGGTCGGTCGCTGACGACCCGGCGCACCCACCCCACCGACTGACCCGACCAAGAAGAGGCGAGATGTCGACGATGACAGCGAACCCCGCAGCCCCCACCGAGACGCTCGATCCCGAGGAGCGCATGTCCCGCGACGAGATCCGGGCGCTGCAGCTCGAACGGCTGCAGTGGACCGTCCGGCACGCCTACGAGAACGTGCCGCTCTATACGCGCAAGCTCGATGACGCCGGCGTCGCGCCCGGCGACATCCGCTCGCTCGAGGACGTGCGCCTGCTGCCGTTCACGACGAAGGAGGACCTGCGCCAGACCTATCCCTTCGGCATGTTCGCGGTGCCGATGGACCGGGTGCGCCGCATCCACGCGTCGTCCGGCACCACCGGGCGGCCCACGGTCGTCGGCTACACGCAGGGCGATCTCGATCGTTGGGCCGCGCTCGTCGCCCGGTCGCTGCGCGCGAGCGGCGTGCGGCCCGGCATGAAGGTGCACAACGCGTACGGCTACGGCCTGTTCACCGGCGGACTCGGGGCGCACGCCGGCATCGAGCGTCTGGGCGCGACCGTGATCCCGATGTCGGGCGGGCAGACCGCGCGGCAGGTTCAGCTGATCCGGGACTTCGAGCCCGACGTCATCATGTGCACGCCGAGCTACCTGCTGACGATCGCCGACGCGATGGTGGCGGCGGGGATCGACCCGACCTCTACCTCGCTCAAGGTCGCGATCCTCGGCGCGGAGCCGTGGACGAACGAGATGCGCGCCGAGCTCGAGCGTCGCATGGGCGTCGACGCCGTCGACATCTACGGGCTCAGCGAGGTCATGGGGCCGGGCGTCGGCAACGAGTGCGTCGAGACCAAGGACGGCCCGCACCTGTGGGAGGACCACTTCCTGCCCGAGATCATCGACGACGAAGGGATGCCGCTTGCCGACGGCGAACGCGGCGAACTGGTGTTCACGTCGCTGACGAAGGAGGCGTTCCCGGTGCTGCGCTACCGCACCCGTGACCTCACGCGGCTGCTCCCCGGCACCGCCCGACCGGGCATGCGGCGCATGGAGAAGATCACCGGGCGCAACGACGACATGATCATCCTCCGCGGCGTGAACATTTTCCCGACGCAGATCGAGGAGCTCGTGCTCGGAATCGAGACGCTCACGCCGCACTTCGTCATCGAGCTCACCCGCGAGGGCGCGCTCGACGCCATGGCGGTGCGCATCGAGCGCCACCCCGACCTCTCCCGCGAGACGTGCGAAGCGGCCGCCGAGGTGCTCGGGCAGCGCATCAAGACGCACATCGGGTCGACGGTCGCGGTGCGCCTCGAGGAGCCCGGAACGCTGCCGCGCAGCGAGGGGAAGTACAAGCGGGTCTACGACCTGCGGTGAACGCTGGGGCGCAGCATCCGTCCGCCCGAGGTAGACTTACTGAACGAACGGTCTGTAAATAAGGAGTCGATGATGACGACCGAGGTGCTGATCGACGAGGCCGCCGAGCAGGCGGCGTTCGACGCGATCATCGAGGCGGACTCGCGCATCGAGCCGCGGGACTGGATGCCGGCGGCCTATCGCAAGACGCTGATCCGGCAGATCTCGCAGCACGCGCACTCCGAGATCATCGGGATGCAGCCCGAGGGCAACTGGATCTCGCGCGCGCCGAGCCTCAAGCGCAAGGCGATCCTGATGGCGAAGGTGCAGGACGAGGCCGGCCACGGCCTGTACCTGTATTCGGCCGCGCAGACACTCGGGATCACGCGCGACGAGATGACCGAGCAGCTCATCGAGGGCCGTGCGCGCTACTCGTCGATCTTCAACTACCCGACGCCGACGTGGGCCGACATGGGCGCGATCGGCTGGCTCGTGGACGGCGCCGCGATCTGCAATCAGGTCCCGCTGTGCCGTGCCTCGTACGGTCCGTACGGCCGGGCGATGGTGCGCATCTGCAAGGAGGAGTCGTTCCACCAGCGGCAGGGGTTCGAGATCCTGCTGACGCTCATGCAGGGGTCGCCCGCGCAGCGCGAGATGGCTCAGGATGCTGTGAACCGCTGGTACTGGCCGTCGCTCATGATGTTCGGGCCTCCTGACGACGAGTCGCCCAACTCGGCGCAGTCGATGGCGTGGAAGATCAAGCGCTTCTCCAACGACGACCTCCGGCAGCGGTTCATCGGGATGCTGGTGCCCCAGGCCGAGGTGCTGGGAGTGACCCTCCCCGATCCCGAGCTGCGGTGGGACGAGGCCGCCGAGCGGTGGCGGACGAGCGAGATCGACTGGACGGAGTTCCACGAGGTGCTCGCCGGCCGCGGGCCGATGAACGTCGAGCGCATCCGCAACCGGCGCAACGCCCACGAGGAGGGTGCGTGGGTGCGCGAGGCCGCCGCCGAGTACGCCCGCAAGCAGCAGCTGCGCGAGGCCGCCGCCACGAAGGGAGCCGCGTGATGGCCACTCCAGGTACCTCGCCGCGCGAGTCGTGGCCGCTGTGGGAGGTGTTCGTGCGCGCGAACCGCGGACTCAGCCACGTGCACGCCGGGTCGTTGCACGCGCCCGATGCCGAGCTCGCGCTGCGCAACGCCCGTGACCTCTACACGCGTCGGGGGGAGGGCACGTCGATCTGGGTCGTGCCCGCCGATGCGATCACCACGAGCGACCCCGACTCGAAGGGGGCGTTCTTCGAGAGCCCCGCGGGCAAGAACTACCGCCACGCCACGTACTACACAGCGTCGGAGGGGGTGCCTCACCTGTGACCCTTCGACAAGCTAAGGGACCGGTCGGGGCTCAGGGACCGGTCGGGGTTCAGGGACCGGTCGGTGATCACGGCGAGGTGACCGTCGAGCAGGTCGAGCTGTCGGCCGAGCTGGCCGGCGGCGAGGGCCGCGCCGCGACGGCGGACGTCGCCGAGTACGCGCTGTGGCTCGGCGACGACGCGCTGGTGCTGTCGCAGCATCTCGGCGCGTGGATCGCCCGCGCGCCCGAGCTCGAGGAGGACGTCGCCCTCGCGAACATCGCACTCGACCTGCTCGGGCATGCGCGGTCGTTCCTCCGCTACGCAGGAACCTACGACGACCGCACCGAGGACGACCTCGCCTACTGGCGGGACGAGCCCGAGTTCCGCAGTGCCTGGCTCTTCGAGCAGCCCAACGGAGACTTCGCGCAGACGATCGCGCGCCAGTTGGCGGCATCCGTGTACCTGTTCGAGCTGTACACGGCGCTGCAGCAGTCGTCCGACGAGACCCTCGCGGCGATCGCCGCGAAAGCGGTCAAGGAGGTCGAGTACCACCGCGACCACGCCGTCCAGTGGACACTCCGCCTCGCGGGCGGCACCGAGGAGTCGCGTCGGCGCATGGTCCGCGCGATCGGGGACGTGTGGCCGTACGTGGGCGAGCTGTTCCGCGACGAGCCGCTGATCGAGCGCCTCGACGGGGTCGCCGTGCGGCCGTCGACGCTACTGCCGGCATTCAGGGCCGTGATCTCCGCGGTCTTCGCCGAGGCCGAGCTCGAGGTGCCGACGACTCCCATGTCGTCCGCCGGCGGGCGTCACGGGTCGCACTTCCCGACGCTGGGCTACCTGCTCGCCGAGATGCAGGTGCTCGCCCGGCAGCACCCGGGGGCGACATGGTGATCGTCACGGCAACGGCCGAGCGCGCGTGGGAGGTCGCGGCATCCGTTCTCGATCCCGAGGTTCCCGTCCTCACGATCGAGGATCTCGGTGTGCTGCGCGACGTCGTGGTCGACGCCGGGCGCGTCACGGTCACGATCACGCCGACGTACTCGGGGTGCCCCGCGATGGACGCGATCCGCGACGACGTCGTGCTCGCCCTCACGGCGGCGGGCTTCGACGACATCGACGTGCGACTGGTGCTCGCCCCCGCATGGACCACGGACTGGATGACGGATGCGGGTGAGCACAAGCTCGTCGAGTACGGCATCGCTCCGCCCACCGGGCGTGCCGCGGTGAGCGGGCCGATCCGACTGCAGCTCTCGGTGCGCTGCCCTCGCTGCGGGTCGCTCGACACGCGTGAGCTCGCGCGTTTCGGGTCGACGTCGTGCAAGGCGCTGTACGAGTGCCGCGCGTGCCTCGAGCCCTTCGACCACTTCAAGGTCCACTGATGCGGCCCGACGCCGTCGCGGCGAGCGACAACGAGCGCATCGCCGAGACGCTGCTCACCACCGCGGTCGGCGGTCCGCGCGGCGCCAAGCATCGCGCACGGTTCCACACGCTGCGGGTCGCGGCGGTGCGTCCGCTGACGGATGCCTCGGTGGAGGTGACGTTCGCCATCCCCGAGGAGTCGAGGGACGCGTTCGACTACCTCGCGGGGCAGCACGTCGCGCTGCGGAAGGTCCTCGACGGCCACGAGGTGCGCCGCTCGTACTCGCTGTGCCGCGCGGAGGACGCCGGTGGCGCGGGTGATGGGCCGCGCACCATCAGCGTCGCGATCAAGCGCGACTCGGGGGGCCGGTTCTCCACGTGGGCGCAGACAGAGCTGAAGATCGGTGACGAGATCGACGTGATGAGCCCGCAGGGCACGTTCACCTCGAAACTCGCCGACCTCGACGACGCGCACGTCGCGGGGATCGCCGCGGGTTCGGGCATCACGCCGCTGATGGCGCTCGCCGCGACGGTGCTCGCGCGGTCGCGCACGTCGCGGTTCACGCTCGTCTACACGAACCGCTCGAGCCTCGACGTGATGTTCCTCGACGAGCTGTCGGACCTCAAGGACCGCTATCCGACCAGGCTCGCGCTGCACCACGTGCTTTCGCGCGAGCAGCGCACCGCGCCGCTGCTGTCGGGCCGCATCGACGAGCCGCGGCTGCGCCGCATCCTCGGCGACCTCGTGCTGCCCGACACCGTCGACGAGTGGTTCCTGTGCGGGCCGTTCGAGCTCGTGCAGCTGTGCCGCGACACCCTCGCCGACATCGGCGTCGACCCTGCGCACGTGCGCTACGAGCTGTTCACGACGGGCGAGGGTGAGCGGGCCGAGCCGTCGGCCGGGCGCCCGGTGGTCGTCGCGGAGGACGAGCCGGTGCGCCGCATCGAGTTCACGCTCGACGGACAGTCCCAGGCCGTCGACAGCCCTGTCGCCGCGCACGAGTCGATCCTCAACGCGGCGTTGCGCGTGCGGCCCGACGTGCCGTTCGCGTGCGCCGGCGGCGTGTGCGGCACGTGCCGTGCACGCCTGTTCCAGGGGTCGGTCACGATGACCGAGAACTACGCGCTCGAGCCCGACGAACTCGAGCGCGGGTACGTGCTCACCTGCCAGTCGCACCCGACGACCGATACCGTCGTCGTCGACTACGACGTCTAGGAGGAACGAATGATCGAACTGTCCATCACCGGCGACGTCGCCGAAGTCGTCCTCAACGCGCCCGAGAAGCTCAACGCGCTCTCGCTGCGCGAGCTGGGGGAGATGGATGCCGCGTATCGCAGCGCGGAGGAGTCCGGGGTGCGCGCGCTCGTGCTGCGCGCCGAAGGGCGGGCGTTCTGCGCCGGGCGCGACATCGCGGGCGTGGACCCGGTGACCGATGACGTGCCGGAGTACCTCGCGGGCGTGGAGACGTTGATGAGGCGGATCGCCGCGTTCCCCGCCCCCACCTTCGCGGCCGTCCACGGCGCGTGCCTCGGCGTGGGGCTGGGGCTCGCGATCGCGACGGACGTCGTGTACGTCGCCGACGACGCCAAGGTCGGCTCGCCGTTCGCCAGCCTCGGAGCGATGCTGGACTCAGGCGGCCACGCGCTGCTCTATGAACGGCTCGGTGCGCACCGGGCGCTGGATCTCATCTACACGGGCGCGATGATGTCGGGCGCGGAAGCCGTGGCCGCCGGGCTGTTCAGCCGGGCGATGCCCGTCGAGGAGGTCTTCGACTTCACCCTGCAGCGTGCGACTCTCGCGGCGTCGGGGCCGACTGCCGCGTTCGTCGCCTCGAAGCGACTGATCGCCCGTCTCCGCGGCGAGCGACTGTGGGACGCCGTCGCCGAAGAGGCCCGTGGCCAGGAAGCCCTGCGCAGCACCGCCGACTACCGCGAGGGCTTCGCCGCGTTCCAGCAGAAGCGCAAGCCCGACTTCAGCGGCGAGTGACCTCCTGACTCAGGAGTTCACGCGGATGATCTCGCGCTGATACGGCGCGATCACCGATCCCGAGATGCGGCAGTCGAGGACGAGGAAGCGACGGGATGCTGCGGGCTCGGCCGTCCACTCCCCGAGCCGGTTCAGGTCGGCCAGGGTGCGGACGACGACGCCCTCGGCGCCCACGCCCGCCGCGAGCGCGGCGAAGTCGACCTCGGGGATGAGCATCGGCTCCTTCGCGAGCCCCTTCAGGCCGTAGAGGTTGATCTCAGCGCCGTAGGCGGCGTCGTTCCAGACCACGGCGAGTCCCCGGCCGCCGGCGACCCGCACGGCGGTCTCGAGGTCGGCCAGAGCCATCAGCCCGCCGCCGTCGCCCGTCGTCAGCACGACGGTCGCCGACGGCTTCGCGAGCGCGGCGCCGGGCACCGACGGCCAGCCGAGGCCGATCGACTGGAACGCCGTGCCGACCATCGTCATCCGATCCGGCGACGCGACGGGCCAGTACATGTTCGCCCAGCCGATGAAGTGGCCGCCGTCCGAGACGACCACGCGATCCTCGGGCAGCAGCGCGCCGATGCGCGCCGCGACCGAACGGGGGTCGAGCCGGCCGTCCGGCGCGATGTCGTCGCCAGGCTCATATGCGCGCAGCGGCATGAGGTCGACGGACTCGCGCCAGCCGCTCGCCGCGCCGCCGCGCGCCTGCAGGCCGTCGGCGACGGCACGGGCCACGACGGCGGCGTCGCCGCGCACGTAGCCGCCCACGTGCGGGTGGGTCGCGGCGGGCGCGACGTCGACCTGGAACACGCGGGTGCCCGGCGCGAACAGATCGCCGAAGCGCATCGTGAACTGGTTGAGGGACGCCCCGAACACGACGGCCACATCGGCCTCGCGGACGAGTTCCATGGCGCCTTCGGCTCCGAAGCCGCCGGTGACGCCGAGGTCGAACTCGGCGCGCGGGAAGATTCCGCGCCCGAGCGCGGTCGAGGCCGTGACGGCACCGACCGCGTCGGCGACGTCGCCGAGGGCCTCGCCGGCGCCCGAGATCCACGCTCCACGACCGGCAAGCAGGAACGGCCGCTCGGCAGAGGCGAGCGCCGCGACGAGTCCCTCGACCGCGCCTTCGGCGAACGGCCCCGCGGGCACGAGGGGAGCGGGAAGGCGAGGCTCCGGAGCGTCGGGAAGCGGGCCGGCGTCGCGCGCGGCGACGTCGTAGGGGATCGCGAGCACCGTCGGCACCCGGTAGGTGAGCGCGTGCTCGATCGCGATGATGGTGGTGGCCGCAGCATCCGCCCGCCCGACCGTATACGTGCGCGCGCCGACGGCCGAGGCGAGGGCGATCTGGTCGACGTCCCACGGGCGCGGGCCCGACGTCGGCTCGTCGCCGACGACGAGCACCAGCGGCACGTGCGCCTGCACCGCCTCTGCGAGGGCGGTGAGCGTGTTCGTGAAGCCGGCGCCGTATGTCGCGGTCGCGGCGGCGAGCCGTCCGGAGGCGCGGTGGTACGCGTCGGCGGCGACGACGCCGCCGGCCTCGTGGCGCACGGCGGTGAAGTGCACGTCGGTGGAGCGCTCGAGCGCGTCGAGGAAGTACGCGTTGCCATTGCCCATTACGCCGAAGACGTGATCGATGTGGTGGGCGAGGGTGAGGGCGACGTGCGCCGAGACGGTGCTCATGGCAGGAGACATGGCGATGCCTTTCGAGACGGAACGGATCAAGAGCCGTATGTGTCTCGCGCGTGCGCGCTGCGTGCCCATTTTTCGAGCACCGGCGGGCGACGGTGCCACCGGACGTGACGAGTATAGGTCTTCGGGCAGGATGGGAGTCATGAAGACGACTCAGCTCCGCCGGTACACGCTCGTCGACGGGGAGTACGACGCCTTCGTCGCGTGGTGGAACGAGTGGATGCCGCGGGTGCGGCCCGCCGCCGGCTTCACGATCGAGTTCGCCTACGGCCTTCCCGAGACGAACGAGTTCGTGTGGGCCGTGAGCGCCCCCGGCGACGAGGACGCGTTCGTCGCCCTCGAGAAGGAGTACCTGGCGTCCGAGTCGCGGGCCGAGGCGTTCGACGGAGTGCCGCAGCGGGTCGCGGAGTACAACATCCGCCTCGTGACCGAGTACCCGACGACCGCCTGACCGAACCGGCGCCGGATCAGCCGCCCAGCGCGTCGCGGATCGCGGTCGCCGACCGGGTGAGACGCGCGGCGATCTCAGCGTCCGAGTGCGCGCTCGCGACGAACACCACGGCGATCGCCGCGGGCCCACGCCCGCGCACGTCGAGCGGCACGGCGACCGCGCGCAGGCTGGGGATGACCTCGTCGTGGCTGGTCGCGAAGCCGCGGGTGGCGGCATCCGTCACCTCCGCCGCCAGCTCCGGTGACACACCGGACGGCCACGCCGACGTCGGCAGCAGCGACAGGATCGCCTTGCCCGGAGCGCCGCGGGTGATCGGATGCCGCGTGCCCGGCCGCTGCGCGACGGGGTTCACCGCGTGGCGCGGCTCGACGCTGGAGAGCGTGACGCACTCCTCGTGGTCGAGCACCGCGAGGAAGCAGGTCACGCCGAGGTCGCCCGCGACCGCGGTGAGCTCGGGCAGCGCCTCGGCCTGAAGGTCGTGAGCGACCCCCGCGGCGAGGGCGGCGAGGCGTGCGCCCAGCTCGATGCGGCCGGCGGCGTCGCGCTCGACGAGCCCGTGGTCCTCGAGCGTGCGGAGGAGCCGGTAGGCCACGGAACGATGCACCTCGAGCCGTGCCGCGATCTCGTCGATGGACAGGGGACCACGTGCGTCGGCGAGCACTTCGAGGATCCGGATGCCGCGGCTCAGCGTCTGCGACGCAGGCGCTGTCGTGCCGTCGAGCCTTGTCATGCGGCATCCCTTCGTATACGATCTGTTCAATAGTAGAACGGTGTGTTCGAATATAGAACACGCATTCGCTCGTCGGCAAGCCCCAGGCCACGAGCCCTCGACACCGTCGTCCGAGGAGGACACCGATGCAGTTCCACCACCACGGCTACGTCTCCGCCGATCCGCGCGTGCAGGACGCTGCCGGCACCGGCATCGACCGCCCGGCCGAACTGCCCGACGAGATGGACATCCTCATCGTGGGCTCCGGCCCTGCCGGCATGCTGCTCGCGGCGCAGATGTCGCAGTTCCCGGGTGTCACGACCCGGATGATCGAACGTCGCGAGGGACGCCTCGTGCTGGGGCAGGCCGACGGCATCCAGCCGCGGAGCGTCGAGACGTTCCAGGCGTTCGGGTTCGCCGAGCGGATCGTCGCCGAGGCGTACAACATCGCGTGGATGAACTTCTGGGGTCCCGACCCCGAGAACCCCGACAACATCATCCGCACCGCTCGCACGGAGGACTACGCCTTCAAGATCAGCGAGTTCCCGCACCTCATCGTGAACCAGGCGCGCGTGCTCGACTACTTCGCCGAGGCCGCCGCCCATGGTCCGGGTCGCATCCTGCCCGACTACGGCGTCGAGTTCGTCGGCCTCACCATCCACGACGGCGGCGAGTTCCCGATCGAGGTGCGTGTGCGGCACGTCGCGGGGGAGCGTGCCGGCGAGGAGCGCACCGTGCGCGCGAAGTACGTCGTCGGCTGCGACGGTGCGCGCAGCGGGGTGCGCGAGGCGATCGGCCGCAAGCATGTCGGCGCGTTCTCTGCGCACGCCTGGGGTGTCATGGACGTGCTCGTCAACACCGACTTCCCGGACTGGCGCACCAAGTGCGCGATCAACTCCGAGGCCGGCAACATCCTGCTGATCCCGCGCGAGGGCGGCTACCTCTGCCGCGTCTACGTCGACCTCGGCGAGGTCGCGAAGGACGACGACCACCGCGTGCGTCAGACGCCGATCGACGCGGTCATCGCCAAGGCGAACAAGATCCTCCACCCCTACTCGCTCGACGTGAAGCAGGTCGCGTGGCACAGCGTCTACGAGGTCGGCCACCGCGTCACCGACAAGTTCGACGACGTCGACGTCGACCAGGGGCACGATCCCCGCGTCTTCCTCACCGGTGACGCGTGCCACACGCACAGCGCCAAGGCCGGCCAGGGGATGAACGTCTCCATGCAGGACGGCTTCAATCTCGGCTGGAAGCTCGGGCACGTCCTCACCGGCCTCAGCCCCGCGTCCCTCCTCTCCACGTACTCCGCCGAGCGGCAGCCGGTCGCCCAGCAGCTCATCGACTTCGACCGCGAGTGGTCGACCCTCATGGCCCGCAAGCCCGAGGAGATCTCCGACCCGCAGGAGCTCGCCACCTTCTACCTCGGCACGGCCGAGTTCCCGTCGGGATTCATGACGCAGTACGGTGCGTCGATGATCGTGACGGATGCTGCGCACCAGGCGCTCGCCGAAGGGTTCCCGCTGGGCAAGCGGTTCAAGTCCGCGGAGGTCGTGCGCGTGTGCGACGGCAACCCGGTGCACCTCGGCCACCACGCGAAGGCCGACGGCCGCTGGCGGATCTACGCCTTCGCCGACACGCCCGCGGCGGGAGAGGCATCCGTCCTCTCCGACTGGGCCGCGTTCATCGCCTCGCCCGAGTCCCCGGTGCAGCGCTTCACGCCGGAAGGCGCCGACGTCGACGCCGTGTTCGACGTCAAGGTGATCTACCAGCAGCCGCACGAGGAGGTCGACATCACCCGCGTGCCCGCGCCGTTCCTGCCGAAGACGGGACCCCTCGGGCTCACGGACTGGGAGAAGGTCTACGCGGCCGCGCCGAGCGCCTGGACGAGCACCGACATCTTCGAGGAGCGCGGCCTGTCGCGCGACGGTGTGGTCGTCGTCGTGCGCCCCGACCAGTACGTCGCCGCGGTGCTGCCGCTCGAGGCGACCGACGAGCTCGCGGCGTTCCTCGCCGGCGCCTTCGTCGACCAGCACGCCCCGGCGCTCGCGCGCGCCCTCAATTGAGGAGCACAGCCGAGATGAGGAGTCGCGGGCCGAGCTCGGCCCTCATCCCGGCTCTCGACCTCGAATGAGGAAGCCGGTGAGAGGCGCAACCGCTGTGCAGGCGGGCGAATCATGACAGCGAACTGTACGAGATGTACATCGGCCGGCAATGGCGGCCGCGGGCAGAATAGCCCCAGACCAACGATCGAAGAGGGTGCCGAGGCATCCGTCCACCGACAAGGGAGTCCCCGTGACCACGACGATCACCGAAACCCGTGAGTCCGAGCTGCTGGCGTCCGTCCCCGACGGGTTGTTCATCGGCGGGCAGTGGCGTGAGGCATCCGGCGGCAAGACGCTGAAGGTCTACGACCCCTCGAACGGCGACGTCGTCAAGGAGATCGCGAACGCGTCGCCCGAGGACGGCAAGGCGGCCCTCGACGCAGCCGTCGACGCGTTCCCGGCATGGGCGGCGACGCCGGCGCGGCAGCGCGCCGAGATCCTGCGGCGCGCGTTCGACCTGCTGCAGGAGCGCAAGGAGGACTTCGCGCTGCTGATGACGATCGAGATGGGCAAGCCGCTGGCCGAGGCGCGCGGTGAGGTCGCCTACGGCGGTGAGTTCCTGCGCTGGTTCAGCGAGGAGACCGCGCGCGTGCAGGGCCGCTACGGCGCGAACCCCGAGGGCACCGGGCGCATGATCGTGTCGCAGCACCCGGTCGGCCCGTGCTTCCTCATCACGCCGTGGAACTTCCCGCTGGCGATGGCGACCCGCAAGATCGCGCCCGCGCTCGCCGCGGGCTGCACCGTGGTCATCAAGCCCGCCGAGCTCACCCCGCTCACGACCCTGGCGTTCGCGAAGCTCCTCGAGGACGCCGGGGTTCCGGCGGGCGTCGTCAACGTCTTCACGACCTCGACCTCGGGTGCCGTGTCGGAGCCGATCATCCGCGACCCGCGGCTGCGCAAGCTGTCGTTCACCGGGTCGACGCAGGTCGGCCAGCGCCTCCTCGAGCAGGCCGCGCAGGGTGTGCTGCGCACGTCGATGGAGCTCGGCGGCAACGCGCCGTTCGTGGTGTTCGACGACGCCGACCTCGACAAGGCGGTCGACGGCGCGATCGCGGCGAAGTTCCGCAACATCGGCCAGGCGTGCACCGCCGCGAACCGGTTCATCGTGCACCGCTCGGTCGCCGACGAGTTCGCCCGCCGGGTCACCGAGCGCGTCAACGGCTTCACGATCGGCCGCGGCACGGAGGAGGGCGTCACCATCGGCCCGCTCATCGACGACCGTGCGGTCGCGAAGGCGGCGCAGCTCGTGCAGGACGCTGTCGAGCGCGGCGCGCAGGTGCGCACGGGCGGCAACGCCGTGGACGGTCCCGGCACGTTCTACGAGCCCACCGTGGTCACCGACGTGCAGCCGGGGTCGGAGATCCTCCGAGAGGAGATCTTCGGACCGGTGCTCGCGATCATCCCGTTCGACGACGAGGACGACGCGGTGCGGATCGCCAACGACACCGAGTACGGACTGGTCTCGTACGTGTTCACCGAGAGCCTCGCGCGCGGCCAGCGCATGATCGAGCGCCTCGAGACCGGCATGATGGGCCTCAACATGGGCGTCGTCTCCAACGCGGCAGCGCCGTTCGGCGGCTGGAAGATGTCGGGCCTCGGCCGCGAGGGCGGCGCCGAGGGCATCCACGAGTACCTCCAGACCAAGTACACGCTGACGCCGAATCCGTTCTGACCCACGCCTGAATCGATGACATGAGGAGAGCGGGTGCCCCGGGAGGGGGCATCCGCTCTCCCCGTTCTCCCGCTCGAGGTGCACCCCTTCCATCCGGGCGCGACCGGGATCACTATGGTCGTGTCGGCATCGAGCGATGTGGGGTCAAGATGAGCGTTTACCGAGTGATCGACGTCATCGGCACGAGTGCCTCGTCCTGGGAGGAGGCCGCCCGAGAAGCCATCAGCACCGCGTCGGGATCGCTGCACGATCTGCGCATCGCCGAAGTGACGAAGCAGGACGTCGTCGTCGGCGACGACGGCGCGCTGCTGTTCCGTTCGCGGATCCAGCTGTCGTTCAAGTACGCGCCGGAGTGACCCGTCGCGACGCCTCTGGTGGCGTTCCGCACGGCTCTCTATGTTGGGTGTCAGCGTGTGCGGACCGAAGCGGAGGAGTCGTTGATGGAGTCACCGGTCGAGAGTCTGACGAAGTCCGCGCCATCATGGGGCGCGAAGATGGCGTTCGGCGAGACCATCGATGTCGGCGGGCGGCAGGTGACGCCGGCGGCACTGGTCATCTTCGGGTTCGGCGGTGGCGGCGGATCCGGCAAGTGGCCCCAGCGCGGCGGGCTGCCCGAGGGTGAGGGCGAAGGCAGCGGCGGGGGCGGCGGCGGCTATGTGCTGCCCATCGGCGCGTATGTGAACGGCCCGAACGGTCCGAAGTTCCAGCCGAACCCGGTGGCCATGATCATGGTGAGCGTCCCTCTCGTGTCCGCCGCCGGCTGGGCGCTGGCGCGGATCATCACCGCGGTGAAGTCGGGGCGGTAGGAGGTGGCCCTCGCGACGTCGCACGTGATCAGGCCGCTCACTCCCGAGACGTTTCCCGCGTGGCTGGCGCTCGCGCAGAAGCACAACGGGGTCTGGGGCGGGTGCTACTGCTCGTACTTCCACGGCGACACCGAGCACACCGTCAAGAGCGAGTACGACCGCCCGACGTTCAAACAGCGGCTCGTGGACGAGGGGGTCGCGCACGCCGCGCTCGTCTTCGACGGCGATGACGCGATCGCGTGGTGCGAGTTCGGCAGTCCGGCCGAGCTTCCCGGTATTTACCACCGCAAGCAGTACGACGCGGGCGAGACGAACCCGGCGCCGTGGCGCATCACCTGCTTCTTCGTCGACCGCGACCACCGGCGCTCGGGAGTCGCACGGGAGGCATTGGACGGCGCGCTCGAACTGATCGCGCAGGCGGGCGGCGGCGAGGTGGTCTCGTTCCCCAACGAGCTCCCGGTCGGCAAGAAGACGTCGTCGTCGTTCCTCCACAACGGCACGAGGGCCATGTTCGAGAAGGCCGGTTTCACGTTCGAGCGCCACATCGGCAAGAACAAGACGGTGATGCGCAAGACGATCGCGCCGGCCGGCCCCTGACGGCGGCTCGCGCGGGCCCGGTAGGCGAGAGGACGCTGAACGGGCGGACTACTGGATCGGATGCTCGAGCCGGGCGCGTGCTTCGCGCTCGACCAGCACGGGGACGAAGTCGCGCACCTTCGCGCGCTCGAAGTGCGAGCGCGCCTCGGCGACGGCGCGCTCGATCTCGGAGCGATCTCTCGAGGGGAACCGCTCTTCCAGCCGGTCCACGACGTCGGAGAGGGCTTGATCCTCATCCGCCAGCTCACGGGTCATGTGCTCAGGGTGCTCCGCGCCCTCGGTTCTCGTCAAGCAGGCGGCGACGGGAGGTGTCGACGACGTGGATCAGTCGTAGGTGTCGGTCCACGACGCGATATCCACGCCGTGGTTGTCGGGCGAGGCGAGCGACCACCAGGCCGGAGCGTGCGAGTCGTCGGCGAGTCGCCCGCCGGCCGCGAGCGCGGCATCGACGCGGGCCTGGGCCTGTTCGGCCGGCACGAAGACGTCGAAGTGCGTCCGGCCCCTCGACGGCGAGTCCCCGCTGATGGGGTTGAAGGCGAGTTGCGGTCCGCAGCGCATCGGATCCGCGGCATCCGTGTCGCCCACGTTCTGATAGCCCAGCGCCGCGGTGAAGAAGGGGCGCACGTCGGCCTCGGAGTGCTGTGCGACGTAGATGCCGATCGACTGCGCGCGCGAGGGGTCAGGGCTCAGGCGCTGCTCGGCGGCCGCTTCCGACACGACGCCGGCGAACTCCACGGCGGCAGCGGGGATGCCCTCCGGTCCGGCGTACGGGATGCGCACGACGACGCCCTCGGGACGCACGTCGATGTCAGGACGGAGGCCGAATCGCTCCGCGGCGGCGACGATCGGGGCGACGAGCCCGGCGGCGTGAGACAGGGAGGTCGCGGTGAAGACAGCCTGCGGCCCGGTGCCGGTGACCCGCCAGTCGGCGACGCCCGGCGCCCGATGGAACCCCGCCGCCGAGATCGCGTCCGATCCGTCCGCCGATTCACCCATGGAGTCTCCTACACCGGTTCGGTCGTGCGGATCAGGCCGCAGTTCACGCACGACCAGGCGACCAGGAAGCGCTCGTCGTCGAGGATCTCGAAGTTCAGCGCGTCGCCGCACGTGGGGCAGAGTCGCGGGTCCGCGTCGTTCACCCTCATCCCGTCAGCTTAGGGAACCGGATCGCGCGCCGGGAGTCTCGAGGAGAGCGGATGCCTCGAGCCGAGGCATCCGCTCTCCTCCGTTGCCCGTGCGGTCAGAGCACGACCAGGAAGCCCACCACGGCGCTCACCGCGGACAGCACGGCGAGCACGATCGACGGGGCCGCGTTCTCCTTGCGCCGCACGTGCACCGCGACCGCGCCGATCATGACGACGGTCAGGGCAGCAGCGGCGATCGGGGTGAGGATCGGCGCGATGCCGGTCAGGAGCGGCAGGATCAGGCCGATGCCGCCGACGACCTCGGCGGCACCGATGAGCTTCACGGTCGGGTCGGCGAAGTCGTCGGCCCAGCCCAGGCCGCTCGCGACGAGCGCGGACTTGGGACGCGCGACCTTCATCGTGCCGGCCGCGATGAACGCGAGGGCGAGCAGGCCGTTGAGGATCCAGAGGGCGATGATCATGCGAATACTCCAGGGAGGGATCGTGGGGTCTGTTACTGTTTGTAAGCAACCCCATGATGCGTCACCGGAAAGACGCGTACAAAAGGCACACGGATGTAAGTAGGTGACACGCGATGTCGACCACCCTCACGGTCGAACTCCCCGGCGAGCCCACCCCGACCGGCTACGAGCGCTCGTGCGAGCAGGCCTCGCCCGGCTCCGACCACGGGCGTGCCATCCGCGACGTGCTCGACCGCATCGGCGACAAGTGGTCGCTGCTGGTCATCGGCACGCTGCGGCGCGAGCGCCTGCGCTTCACCGAGCTGCAGCGGCACATCCCCGGCATCTCGCAGCGCATGCTGACGCTCACGCTGCGCCAGCTCGAGCGCGACGGGCTCATCACGCGCACCGTCCACGCCGAGGTGCCCCCGCGGGTCGAGTACGAGCTGACGCCGCTCGGCGGCACGCTCATCCAGCTCGCGATGGCGCTCGCCGACTGGGCCATCGAGAACCATCCGCGGATCGAGGACTCCCGCGCCGCCTACGACGCCGCACACCAGCGCTGACGATCGCGGACACCCCGCTTCCGCGGCCTGGGCCATGATGGGCGAGTGGATGCCTCGACCATTCGGTCCGAGCGGCTCCGGTCGCACCGCCTGAGCGCCCCCGCGGCGACGGTCGCCGACGCGGCGCGGCACATGCTCGCGACGCAGAGCCAGGAGTTCTGGGGCGGGCGCTGGGCGCTCGCGACCCGCGTGCGCGGCCGCACGACGGTGCGCGACGTGGACGCCGCCTACGGCCGCGGCGAGATCGTGCGCACCTGGACCATGCGCGGGACGATCCACACGATCCCCACCGCCGACATGGAGTGGCTGCTGTCGCTGACCGCCGAGCGCCAGCGCCGCCAGGCAGCGGCCGTGCACCGCAACGAGGGGATCGACAGCGGCGAGGCCGACCGCGCCGAGCGCCTCGCGCGGGCAGCGCTCGGCGGGGCCAACCGCCTCACGCGCAAGGAGCTGTTCGAGGTGTGGGAGCAGGGCGGGGTGTCGACGTTCCGGCAGCGCGGCTACCACCTGCTCGTCGCGCTGTCGCTGCGCGCCGTGCTGTGCCAGGGCCCCGTCGTGCCACGGGAGAAGGGGCCGACCCGCGAGCAGTTCTTCGTGCTCGCCGACGAGTGGATCACGGATGCCGTGACCCCGGCCGATCCGATGGCCGAGTTCTTCGTCCGCTACATCGCCTCGCACGGTCCCGCCGGCGCGCGGGACTTCGCGTGGTGGACCGGGCTCCCGCTCGGGGTCTCGCGCGCGGCGGCGGAGGCGGCATCCGATCGCCTGCGTCTCGTCGCCGACGAACCCGAGCCGCAGTACATGGTCGCCGGCGCCGCACCGCGGCGCAGCGCCTCGGCCCCCGAGGTGGTGGCCCTGCCGCCGTTCGAGGAGTACTACCTGTCGTACGCCGACCGCACCGTGCCCTGCGCGCCGGAGTTCTTGAGCGCGATCGGCCCGAGCATGAACGGCATCGTCCGCCCCATCCTCGTCGCGCGCGGTGAGGCGGTCGGCGTGTGGACGCACTCGCTGGCCGTGGGCCGGCACGCCGAGTCCCCGGTGCCCGAGCTGTTCACCCCGGGGGCGGCGACCGACGAGGAGATCGCTGCCGCGCTCGACCGCTACCGCGACTTCATCACGGCATAGAACGCGGCGGCCGCCTGGGCCCGCAGCATCCATCCCTCCCGACGCGCGTCAGGCGTGGCGGTCGAGGAAGTCGTACACCTCGTTGTCGTCGACGCCGGGGAAGGCGCCGCGGGGGAGCGGCGAGAACATCTGCATGTGCACGCGCGCGCTCGGCCAGGCCTTGCCCGCCCAGCGCTCCGAGACGCCCGAGGCGACCCGGCGGCAGCAGGACTCGTCGGGGCACGTCGAGGTCGCGCGCTTCTGCGTCTCGCGTCCGCGGAACCACCGCGCGTCGTCGAAGGGCACGCCCACCGTGATCGAGAACTCGCCCTCGGCAGTGGTGCCGGTCTGCGTCGAGCACCAGTAGGTGCCGGCAGGGGTGTCGGTGTACTGGTAGTGCTCGGTGGTGCGGTTCTGCTCGGAGAAGGCGGCGCGCGCCGAGAACTTGCGGCACGCGATCTGGCCGTCGACGGCGCCGGTGACGTCCATCGGGAGCGGCAGGTCGTCGTTCTCGTAGACACGCGAGATCGCGCCCGACCCGTCGACACGCAGGAAGTGCAGCTTGATCCCCAGATGGTGCGTCGCGAGGTTGGTCAGGCGCATGCCGGCCGCCTCGTGCGTCACGCCGAACGCGTCGCGGAAGTCCTCGACGGCGAGGTTACGGTCCTTCTTGGCCTGCTGCAGGAACGACACCGACGCGGTCTCGGGCATCAGGCAGCACGCGGCGTAGTAGTTGATCTCGAGCCGCTGCTGCAGGAAGTCGGCGTAGTCGGTGGGCCTCTTGTGGCCGAGCAGGCGGTGCGCCATCGCCTGCAGCGCCATCGACCGCAGGCCGTGGCCGCCGGGGATGGACGCCGGCGGCAGGTAGATGCGCCCGTGCTCGAGGTCGGTCACCGAGCGCGTCGAGTGGGGCAGGTCGTTCACGTAGATCAGCTCGAAGCCGAGCTTTTCGGCCATGATGCTGACGGTGCGGTGCGTGAGGGCGCCCGACACGTGGCCCGCCGCCTTGAGCTGCTTCTCGGCGAGCTTCTCGATCTCGGGGAGGTAGTTGTCGCGCTCGCGCATCATGAGGCGCAGCTCGGTGTTGGCGCGGCGTGCCTCCTCGGGCGTCGCGATGGCTTCGCGCTCACGCCGCTGCAGCTCGCGGTGCAGGCCCAGGATCGCCTCGATCGTGTCGTCGGACATGCCCTTGGTCACCTTGATCGGGGTGACGCCGAGCTGGCGGAAGACGGAGCCCGACTGCGCGCGCTCGAGCTCGATCTCGAGCGCCGCGCGGCGGTTGGGCGGCTCGGCGGAGAGGAGGTCGCCGACCTCGACACCCGTCGTCGAGGCGATCGCCTGCAGCAGCGACAGCTTCGGCTCGCGCTTGCCGTTCTCGATGAGGCTGAGCTGGCTTCCGGCGACCCCGACGAGCGCGCCCAGCTCATCGAGCGTGTACCCGTGGGCGAGACGCTGATGACGGATGCGGTGGCCCAGGGTCGACAGTTCGAGTGACGTCGGGGGCATTCCTTGATGCTAGCGAAAGAATTGCAACTCTTGACACCAGATTTCGTGGGAAGAGCTGCCTGTTACGCCCGAAAGTAGAGGAAGAGCACGAATCTGCATCAACGAGGAGCGACACCATGGCCCTTGCCGACATCTTCCCCCGAACCGAAGGCTCCACCACCGCCCGTCCCGCCCTCGCCCGGACGTATGGCGAGCTGCCGACCGTTCAGGGCGAAGGCATGGTCGCTCTGCGCGCGTGGGTCGACGAGATCGCCGCGCTCACGCAGCCGGCGCGCATCCACTGGGTCGACGGTTCGCGTGCGGAGAACGACATGCTCCTTCGCGAGATGGTCGACGAGGGCAAGCTCATCAAACTCAACCCCGAGTGGCGCCCGGGCTCGTACCTCGCCCGCTCGCACCCGAGTGACGTGGCGCGCACGGAGGCGCGCACGTTCATCGCGTCGGAGCGCGAGGAGGACGCCGGCCCGACCAACAACTGGGCCGCGCCCGACGAGATCCGCGCCACCATCACCCCGCTGTTCGAGGGCTCGATGAAGGGCCGCACGATGTACGTCGTGCCGTTCTCGATGGGCCCGGTCGGCGGCCCGCTGTCGCACGTCGGCGTGCAGGTGACCGACAGCGCCTACGCCGTCACGTCGATCGGCATCATGACGCGCGTCGGCACCGACGTGCTGCGCGAGATCGCGGGCGGCGCCCACTGGGTCAAGACCGTGCATTCGGTCGGCGCCCCGCTGCAGCCGGGCGAGCAGGACGTCGCGTGGCCGTGCAACGACGAGAAGTACATCGTCCACTTCCCCGACACCCTCGAGGTCTGGTCGTACGGCTCGGGCTACGGCGGCAACGCGATCCTGGCGAAGAAGTGCTTCGCGCTGCGCATCGCCTCGGTGATCGGCCGCGACGAAGGCTGGCTCGCCGAGCACATGCTCCTCATCCGCGTCATCGACCCGGCCGGTCGCGCCTACCACATCGCCGCGGCGTTCCCGTCGGCGTGCGGCAAGACCAACCTCGCGATGCTCCGCCCGACGATCCCGGGCTGGCGGGTCGAGACCCTCGGCGACGACATCGCGTGGCTGCGTCCGGGTGAGGACGGCCGCCTCTGGGCCATCAACCCCGAGGCCGGCTTCTTCGGCGTCGCGCCGGGCACCGGCCAGTCGACCAACGTCACCGCGGTCGAGACGCTGTGGGGCAACACGATCTTCACGAACGTGGCGCTGCGCCCCGACGGCGACGTGTGGTGGGAGGGCCTCACCGACGAGCCGCCGGCACAGCTCACCGACTGGGAGGGCAACCCGTGGACGCCGGCCTCCGGCCGCCCCGCCGCTCACCCGAACTCGCGGTTCACCGTCGCCGCGGCCCAGTGCCCGCAGATCGCCGACGACTGGGACGCCCCGCAGGGCGTCCCGCTCGACGCGATCCTGTTCGGCGGCCGCCGTGCCACCAACGTGCCGCTCGTCGTCGAGGCGACGGACTGGACGCACGGCGTGTTCATGGGCTCCAACATCTCGTCGGAGAAGACGGCGGCCCAGGAGGGCACCGTCGGCGAGCTGCGCCGCGACCCGTTCGCGATGCTCCCGTTCTGCGGCTACAACATGGCCGACTACTTCGGCCACTGGCTCAAGGTCGGACAGCAGCTGCGCTTCGACCGCGCACCGCGCGTGTTCCAGGTGAACTGGTTCCGCAAGGGCGCCGACGGACGCTTCCTGTGGCCGGGCTTCGGCGACAACTCGCGCGTCATCGACTGGATCATCCGCCGCATCGAGGGTGAGGTCGGCGCCGTCGAGAGCCCGATCGGCCGCCTGCCTCGCACCGAGGACCTCGACGTCGACGGCATCGACGTGCCGCAGGCCGATCTCGACGAGCTGTTCGCCGTCGACCCGCAGCTGTGGCTGCACGAGGCCGACCTCACCGAGGAGTTCTACCGCACCTTCGACGGCCGCGTCCCCGCTCCGCTGTGGGCCGAGCTCGCCGCGCTCCGGTACCGCCTGCAGCGCGCCTGATCCGGTTCCGACGCCTCGGCCCCGCCTGTGCGAGGGGTCGAGGCTTCGGTCTGGGTCGCGACCGGTGACGGTCGCACACAGACCGGCGCCCGGGCCCCCTCTTTGGAGGGGGGGGGGGGGGCGGTTCTCTCTCCGGGGGGCCGGCGCGGGCGGGGCCCCCCCCCGCGCCGGGCCCCCGGCCCTCTTCTTGGCAGAGGGGCCGGGCGCCTATTCTCTCCGCGTCAGACCAGCAGCTGGTGCTTCGCGAGGTCGCGGTAGAGCGGCGTGGTCTGCACGAGCTCGGAATGCGTGCCCTGGCCGACGACGCGGCCGTGCTCCATGACGACGATGTGGTCGCTGTCGACGACGGTCGACAGGCGGTGCGCGATCACGACGAGCGTGCGGCCGGCTGCGACGGCGTCGATCGCCTCGCGCATGCGCTGCTCGTTGAGCCCGTCGAGCGACGACGTCGACTCGTCGAGCAGCAGGATCGGGGGAGCAGCCAGCAGCGCCCGCGCGATCGCGAGGCGTTGACGCTCGCCGCCCGAGAGCATGACGCCAGACTCGCCCACCGGCGCGTCGACGCCCAGCGGATTGCGGTCGAGCACCTCGCCGAGGTTCACGGCGCGGAGCACGGCTTCGCAGTCCGCATCGGAAGCCTCGGGCGAAGCCAGACGCAGGTTGTCCCCGATCGTCCCGGCGAGGGTCGGGGCGTCCTGTTCGACGTAGCCGAGCTGCGCCCGCAGCGCATCGCGGTCGAGTGTGCGCACGTCCGTGCCGTCGAGGAGGATCGCCCCGTCGGTCGGGTCGTAGAAGCGCTCGATCAGCGCGAGGGTCGTGCTCTTGCCGGCACCCGACGGCCCGACGAGCGCGACGCGCGCCCCGCGCGGGACCGAGAACGACACGCCCCGCAGCACCTCGGTGTCGGCGGAGACGGATGCTGCGGCATCCGCCAACCCCTCCAGTCCCGAGTCGCCCGCCCCGTCGCCCAGGATGATCGTCGAGGTGTCGACGTGTGCGCTCTCGAGCACCGCCAGCGCTTCGGACTCGGCCTTGCGCCGCGCCTGGACGACGTTCTCGGGGTAGCGGAACCGCACGTCGCGGAACTCGATCGCGGCCGCTTCGACGGGCTCAGCGACCGCCCCCTGAGCAGGTCGAAGCGCGCGTGCCGCGATGTCGTCGTCGTCCTGCGCCTCGGTCGGGAGGTCGAGCACCTCCTGGATGCGACCCAGGGCGCCGAGCGCCTGACTCACCGAGGTGATGGCGCCGAAGAACGAACCGAGCGGGGCGATGAGCATGAACAGGAACATGATGAAGGTCACGAGGCTCGCGATCGACAGCGCGCCCGTGGCGACGCGGAAGCCGCCGAGGCCGATGACGACGAGCAGCGACACCTGCAGCGCGACGTTGGCGATCGGCACGACCAGCGCCGACACCTTCGCGATGCGCACGCCGACGTGGTAGGCCTCGGTCGCCTGCGCGGTGACCGCGTCGACCTCGCGCGCCGTCGCGCCCGACGCGCGGACGGTGCGGATCGAGCCGACCGCGCGCTCGACGCCCGACGCGAGGGCGCCGACCTTCTCCTGCTGCTCGGTCGAGGCGGTGCGGATGCGGCCGCTCAGCAGCACCACGCCGAGCACCGAGATGCCGATCACGAGCACGATGATGGCGAGCAGGACCGGGTCGATGATGGCCATCGCGATGAGTGCGCCGGCGAAGAGCAGCCCGTTGCCGATCGAGTCGGCGAGGCCCTGGGTGAGCGCGGCGTAGAGGAGCGTCGTGTCGCTGCCGACGCGCGAGACGAGGTCGCCGGTGCGGCGCGCGTCGAACTCGCTGATCGGCAGGTGGAGGATGCGCGAGATGAGCCGGCGCCGGCTGGAGTACACGACGGCGGTGCCGGTGCGTTGCAGCAGGTAGTGCTGCCAGCCCGAGATGAGCGACGCGAGCAGCACGAACCCCACGAGCGCCCAGATGAGCAGCCCGAGGTCGAGGTTCTCCTGCACGCGCGTGATGACCTGGCCCACCAGGAGCGGCTGGATGAGCGACGCGCCCGCGCTCAGGATGCTCAGCACCACGACGACGGCGAGCGTGCGCTTGTGCTCGAAGAGGTAGGGGAGCAGCTGCGAGAACGTCGCGCGCGGCCCCTCTTCGGCCTTCCCGCGCCGGGAGCGCCCGCGGCGGGCGCGGGGGGACTCCGCCGCAGCGGGGGCGGGAGGGGCTTCGTCGAGATCGGCGGAGGGCATGGGTGTACCTCGTTCGTGAAGGGGGCTTACCTTCGACCGTACTTCTTGTGGACGGCCTGTCGGCTCACGCCGAGGGCGCCCGCGATCGCCTGCCACGAGAAGCCGAGGTTGCGCGCCTTGCGCACCTGCACCTCCTCGGCGCGCGCGAGCTCGCGGCGCACCTCGGCGAGACGGTGCAGTTCCGCGATCGGCTCGCGACCGCCTGCCGCCCCGATCAGGGTGGTCAGTTCGTCGCCGCTCATCGGGCAGCCTCTCGTTTTCGGTCACGGGATGCCGCGGCCCGCGGCATCCCGTCGTCAACCGTAGTTGACACTCGTCAGGGTGTCAACTTGCGTTGACGACGACCGTACGCGGTGGGCCACTGGGCGGTGTCGGAGCGGGGCGTTAGGGTAGTCCGGTGCCCGCCCCCGTGATCACCGCTGAGAACCTCGTCAAGGCCTACAAGGTCAAAGGCAAGCCCGACTTCCTCGCCGTCGACGGCCTGTCGTTCGAGGTGGCGCCGGGCGAGTCGTTCGGGCTCCTGGGCCCGAACGGTGCGGGCAAGTCCACGACGATGAAGATGGTGGGCGCGGTGTCGACGCGCACCAGCGGAGATCTGTCGATCCTCGGGCTCGACCCCGACCGCTACGGCCCCGAGATCCGGTCACGCCTGGGCGTCGTGCCCCAGCAGGACAACCTCGACGGCGAGCTCAACGCCCGCGAGAACCTCTACATCTACGGCCGCTACTTCGGCCTGCCCGGCAAGGTGTGCCACCAGAAGGCCGACGAACTGCTCGCGTTCGCGCAGCTCGAAGACAAGGCCAAGAGCAAGGTGGAGCAGCTCTCCGGCGGCATGAAGCGGCGGCTCACGATCGCGCGCGGCCTCATCAACGACCCGCGCATCCTGCTGCTCGACGAGCCGACCACGGGTCTCGACCCGCAGGCGCGCCACGTGCTGTGGGACCGCCTGTTCCGCCTCAAGGAGCGCGGCACGACCCTCGTGCTGACGACGCACTACATGGATGAGGCCGAGCAGCTCTGCGACCGGCTGATCGTCGTCGACAAGGGCCGCATCATGGCCGAGGGCACCCCGGCGTCGCTCATCCGCGAGCACTCGAGCCGCGAGGTGCTCGAGGTGCGCTTCGGCTCCGACCGCAACGAGCAGGTCGCGCCGCAGCTCGAGGGCATCGGCGACCGCGTCGAGGTGCTGCCCGACCGCATCCTCGTCTACGCCAACGACGGCGAGGCGGCGCTCGAGACGGTGGCGCACCGCGGGCTCACCCCGATCACGTCGCTCGTGCGCCGCTCGAGCCTCGAGGATGTCTTCCTCCGGCTCACCGGAAGGTCGCTGATCGAATGAGCCTTCCTTCCGAAGACGCCACGACCCGCGTGCAGCCCTCGCTCGACGAGCTGCGCGACGAAGCGATGCAGTGGGGCCGCAAGCCCCGCGCGTTCGGCACCTGGTACGTCACCGAGCACATGGTGCGCGCGATGCGCGCGTACGGCTGGACCATCATCGTCGGCGCGCTCGGCCAGCCGATCCTCTACCTGCTGGGCCTCGCGGTCGGCCTCGCCGCGCTCATCGACGCCCCGATCACGCAGAACGGCGTCGAGGTCTCGTACCTCGTGTTCGTCGCGCCGGCCCTGCTGATGACCGCCGCGATCTCCGTCGCGTCGGAGGAGTTCTCGTATCCGGTCATGGCCGGCTTCAAGTGGCGCCGCTACTTCTTCGGCTTCAGTGCGACCGGGCTCTCGCCGGGGCAGATCGCCGGCGGCGTCATCTCCGGCGCCTCGGCCCGCATCATCGTCGTGGTGGTCGCGTACTACCTGTTCCTGTGGCTGTTCCAGGCGGTGCCGAACCCCGAGACCGGGTGGCTCACGATCCCGATCGGCCTGCTCGCGGGCCTTGCGTTCGGCATCCCGTACATGGCGTACGCCGCGTCGATCACGGACGACAAGGGCCAGGTCGCGCTCGTGCAGCGCTTCATCTTCATGCCGATGTTCCTGTTCTCGGGCACCTTCTACCCGCTGGCCACGCTGCCGCTCTGGCTGCAGTGGATCGGGTGGGTGTCGCCGCTGTGGCACGCGACCGAGCTCGGCCGGGTCGCCACCTACGGCCTGCCCATGGACCCGTTCGTGATCGTCGTGCACGTCGGCTACCTGCTCCTGCTGTCGATCGGCGGCTACGTGATCGGCCGCCGCATCTTCCAGAGGAGGCTCGGCGCATGACCGTCGCGACCGGAACCGAGACGGGCGCGATCCGCGCCGGCGGCGTGCGCGCGCTGTGGGCGGGCAACCCGCAGTCGGTCGTGCAGCGCGGCCTCATCGCCGCGCGCTCGTCCAGCTGGGCCGTCGTGCTCTCGGGCTTCTTCGAGCCCGTCTTCTACCTCGCATCGATGGGCATCGGCCTCGGCTCGCTCATAGGCGACGTGCAGACCTCCAGCGGCGTGGAGGTGCCCTACGCGGCCTTCATCGCGCCCGCTCTGCTCGCCGTCTCGGCGATGAACGGCGCGATCTACGACTCGACGTGGAACGTCTTCTTCAAGCTCAACTACGGCAAGCTCTACGAGGGCATGTTGGCGACCTCGCTCGGGCCGCTCGACGTCGCGCTGGGCGAGATCCTCTACGCGCTGCTGCGCGGCCTGCTGTACGCGACCGGCTTCATGATCATCATGCAGATCCTCGGCCTCAACCTGGCGTGGACCGCGATCCTGGCCCTGCCGGCGGTGCTGCTCATCGCCTTCGGGTTCGCGAGCCTCGGCATGGCCGTCACGAGTTACATGAAGACGTTCCAGCAGATGGACTGGATCAACTTCGTGCTGCTGCCGATGTTCCTGTTCTCGGCGACGCTGTACCCGATCACGATCTACCCCGAGTGGATCCAGCACATCATCATGGCGTTCCCGCTGTGGCATGGCGTCGAGCTCGTCCGCGGTCTCACCACGGGCATCCTCACCCCTGAGATGTGGTGGCACGTCCTCTACTACGTCGTCATGATCGCCATCGGTCTGGTGTTCACGACGAAGCGCCTCCGCGCGCTGTTCCTCGACTGATCCCGTGCTGGTCGTCGAACTCGTCTTCTGCGCGATCGGCATCGCGTCGGCCGTCGTCGTCTCGATCGGCTTCGGCACCATGCCGTGGGACGACAGTCTCGGCGAGATCGTCGGCACCTTCGGGATCCTCATGGTGCTCGTCGCGGTCTACATCCGCATCTGGTGGGCGAGGACCGGCGACGGGCGCGACTCCCGCACGAGGCTGATGTGGTACCTGCCCGCGGCGATGACGGCGATCATCACGCCGAGACTGCTCTCCGCCGGTACCGGCGCCGACTGGCCGCCCTTCGTCGACGTGATCTGGATCCTCGTCTTCGCGTACCTGGCGGCGCTCCTGGGATTCCTCGCGCTGTTCCTGTTCCTCCTGCCGCTCGAGGCGCTCGGGCGCGGCATCCTCCGCCTGCTGACCGGCAAGTCCGGTGGCGGATGGCTGCTCTTCTGGGGCACCGCCGGCGCGCTGCTCACGACCTTCGTCTTCGTCGGCGCGTTCGCTCTGGACGACCTGCCACCCGGACGCGCGGGCGCGCTTCCGGTGCTGTTCGCGCTGCTCGGGATCCCGTTCGGCTACACCGTCGAGTCCGAAGCGCTGCTCTGGGTCGCCCGCGCGCTCGCGCTCGTGCTGATCGCGATGCTGCTCGCGTCAGCGCACTTCGGAGGCAAGCAGCGGGAGCGCGAGCAGGCGGAGCGCGCCGCCGATCGCGAGACCCTGCGGCAGCGTCGGCAAGCCCGGCGCGAGGCGCAGCTCACGCGCGACCGCTCGCTCCGCGACGGCGCCGACCCTTCCTGACGCGGAGGCCCATCACGCGCGCTGCGCTCCGCGGCGGAGGAGGCGTCCTGCACGGTCGCCATTGAACATGTTCAGAAATGAGACTAGTTTCTGAACATGTCCAGTTCTGTCGGCACCGCAACCAAGAGCGAGCGCACGAGAGCGCTCATCCGCGACATCGCCCTGCGCTCGTTCCGGGAACGTGGCTACGACCAGACCACGATCCGGCTCATCGCGTCCGAGGCCGGCGTGTCGGTGGGCACGACCAACTATCACTTCGCGTCGAAGAACGACCTCGTGCAGGAGCTCTATCTGGACGTGCAGCAGCAGCACCGCGCGGCGGCGCTCCCGCTCCTCGAGACGAGCGACGATCTCGTGGAGCGGCTCGGCATCGTCTTCCGCACGGGGCTCGCGCAGCTCGAGCCCTACCACCGCTTCGCCCCGGAGTTCCTCTCGGCGGCGGTCTCGCCGCGCTCGTCGATCAACCCGCTGTCGAGCGACTCCTCGGAATCGCGCGAGATCGTGGTCGGGCTCTTCCGCGAGGCGATCGCCGGTGCCGCGGACAAGCTCCCCGCGGAGTTCGACGAGGATCTGCCGTCGGCGCTGATGCTCGGCCACCTGCTGCTCGCGCTGTTCTGGGTCTACGACACGTCCGACGGCCGGGAGCGCACGAGGAGGCTCCTCGATCGGGGTCTCCGGCTCCTCAAGCTGTCGCTTCCTCTGGTCCGGCTGCGTGTGCTCCGCAAGCCTCTGCGCGAACTGCTCGACCTCATCGCCGAGGTGCAGGCGTGAGCCACGGCGAAGCCGCGGCGACGGCATCCGAGGAGTCCCCGGCCGCGGCGGACGTGGGCCTCTGGAGCGAGCGGTGGTTCCGCGTTCTCACGGTGCTGAATGTGCTCATCGTCGTCGCGTCGGCGTGCGTCTGGGCTGCCTCGCTGAGCGATGGGCTGCCCACGGCGGCATCCTGGGTGATGTTCGTGCTGCCCGTCGTTCCCGCCACCGTCGCCGTGCCGGCCGTTTCGGCGGTCATCGTGGGGTCGGCCGCGGCGTTGTCCTCACTCAACATGTTCGGCGAGAGACAGAAGGGGCGGCGCTTCCTCCGCGCGATGACGGTGTGGGGCACCATCGCTCTCGGCGCACCGGTCGCGTTCGCGGCGGTGTGGCTCTTCGTCGCGGCGATCGGATCGCTGCGGTGACCCGGCGCGCGATCTACGTCAGCATCCGCATCGCCGCGCCGACGGAGCGGGTGTGGCAGCTCACTCAGGACCCGGCGCTGCACGCGCGCTGGGACGTGCGTTTCAGCCGCATCACTCCGACCGCACCCCTGGCCGGCGGCGGCACGCGCTTCGTCTACGAACGGCAGCTGCCAGGCCGCACCATCACAGGCACCGGAACGACGATCGGCGAACGCGAGCGTCCCGATGGTACGCGCACGTCCGCACTCCGTTTCGACAGCGACAGCCGGCTCTCGCCGCTCGGCTCCGGTCAGGGCTACTGGCGGTACCGCCCGGACGGCGATGGCGTCGTCTTCACGACCGGGTACGACTACAGCCCGCAGTGGGGTCGCGCGCTGGATCTGATCGTTCGGCCGCTGATCGGCTGGGCGACCGCCTGGAGCTTCGATCGGCTGCGGATCTGGGCCGAGACCGGCACTCCGCCCGAGCGGTGGCCCCTGCGATCCGCGCTGCGGCTCTGGCGCGCAGAGCGTCCTCGCGCCGCCCGGTGCGAGCGCCGTCCTCGCGGCCGTCGGGTGATGGAGGACGCCCCGACGACACTCCACGAGCTGGTGCAGCCGTGAGCGCCCCGACCGCGGTCGCGACGTCGATCTTCGCGCGCGCGATGGGGGACGACTTCGCCCGCCTCCACCCCATGCTCCAGCGTCGCTTCGGAGTCGGGCTCGCGGCGGGCTACGCGTGCGTCGGTCGCGGCATCATGAGCACGATTCGCCGGGGCCCCTGGTGGACGATCCCCTTCCTTCAGATCGGGCGCTTCCGCAACATCCTCATTCCCGAGACGGGGCAGGGCATCGCGTTCACGATCGAGAACCATCCATACCGCGACCCGTTCGGACGCGAGACGGTCACCTTCGTGCGTCATTTCCGGATGCCGCGTGCCGTGCGCCGCTTCGACGCCACGATGGTCCTCGGCGATGACGGCCGGATCCTCGACTACCTCGGCAGCCATCAGCATCTCGCAGTCGACCTCCGGCTGACAGCGGAGCCCGACGGAAGCCTCCTGCTGCGGTCCGACCGGCAGCGCTTCTACGAGGGCCCGTTGGGCTTCCGGTTCCCGATGCTCTTCAGCGGTCGGGCCGAGCTGCGTGAGAGCTACGACGATGTCGCACAGGTCTTCCGCATCCGCCTCGAGGTGCGCAACCGCGTCTTCGGGTTCCTGTTCGGGTACGAGGGTGAGTTCCGCTGCGATTTCCCCGAGGCGGCCGATGCCCCCTCGCACACGAAGCCCGTCCGGCACGAGCGACGCACGTGAACGGAAACGACGGATGCCTCGACCCGGCCGGGTCGAGGCATCCACCGTTCTGAGAGACCGGGACTAGAGCGAGCCGGTGGCTCCGACACCCAGGTCGGCGTCGTAGTCGACGTCCTTGGTCTCGGGGGAGAGGAGGAGCGCGATGAAGGTCAGCACGCCCATCGCCGAGAGGTACAGCCCGACGAGCCACGGGCTGCCGTCGGCCCAGGCCCACAGCGCGACCGCGACGATCGGCGCCAGGGCGGCACCGAGGATCGACGACACGTTGTACGAGATCGCCGAGCCCGAGTAGCGGACGTTCGTCGGGAAGAGCTCGGGCAGGACGGCGCCCATCGGACCGAACGTCGAGCCCATCAGCATGAAGCCGAAGATCAGGAACGCCTGCGTCAGGGCGCCGGTGAACTTCGGGTCGAGTTGCGGCGACAGGAACAGGTTGAACGTGAGGCCGAACACGATGATCAGGCCCGTCACCCACAGCAGCAGACGGCGGCGGCCGATCGTGTCGGCGATCGGACCCGACAGCAGCGTGAAGATGCCGAAGAACACGACGCCGATGATCTGCATCAGCACGAAGTCGGTGTAGCCGAAGCCGAGGCCCGGGTAGAACTGCGCGGCGAAGGCCGCCGGGTCGAACGCGGTGCCTGCGGCTTCCGCCGCCTTCTGCGCGGCCGCGGACGCGACCTCGAGGTCGGCCGCCTTCGTGCCGTACGAGAGCGTGAAGTTCGTCATCAGGTAGAACAGCACGTAGGTCGCCAGCATGATGAACGTGCCGAGGATCAGGTGCCACCAGTGGTGACGCAGGACCGTGCCGAGCGGGAACTTGCGGATCGCGCCCTTCTCCTCAGCCTTGACGAACGTGTCGGACTCGACGAGGCGCAGGCGCACCCACAGGCCGATGATGACCATGACGGCCGAGAACAGGAACGGTACGCGCCAGCCCCACGCGAGGAAGTCGGCCGAGCGCTGACCCGCACCGTCGGGGTGGGGGAGCAGGAAGTTGATCGCGAGGAACACCGAGTTCGCGATGATGAAGCCGAGCGGTGCACCGAGCTGCGGGAACGTGCCGTACCAGGCGCGCTTGCCCTTCGGGGCGTTCTCGGTCGCGACGAGCGCGGCGCCCGACCACTCGCCGCCGAGCGCGAAGCCCTGGAACAGGCGCAGGATCAGCAGCAGGATCGCAGCCCACACGCCGATCTCGTTGAACGTCGGCAGGCACCCGATGAGGAACGTCGCGATACCCATGGTGAGCAGCGACGCGACGAGAGTCGCCTTGCGGCCGAACCGGTCGCCGAAGTGCCCGAACACGATCGCGCCGAGGGGGCGGGCGATCATGGCGGCGCCGAAGACGCTGAACGACAGCAGCAGCGACGTGGTGTCGTTGCCGGTCGGGAAGAAGAGGATCGGGAAGACGAGGACGGCGGCGGTCGCGTAGACGTAGAAGTCGTAGAACTCGATCGTGGTGCCGACGAGGCTCGCGAGGATGACGCGGGAGCGGGGGTTTGCGGGTGCCGCGGAGGTCGCGGCGGTCGTGCTGGGGGAGGACATATTCACCTGGGGCATGCGCGGAGCGAGGCATCCGGATGGGATGCGGCGGTGGGCGGACGCCGGGCGCAGGGTGACGCGTCAGGCGGCACTGCACTGGATCACCGTGGGTGCGGGCGTTGTCGCCCGGCACAAAAGACCAGCCTACTCCCGGGATTCCGCCCCGGCCGCAGAGACGGAAAACGGATGCTGCGGCCCAGGGCCGCAGCATCCGTTTCGCGTGTCAGGAGGTCAGCGCCAGAGCACCGCGATCGCGGCGTTGGCGAAGGTGAGCACACCGATCGACCAGAAGATGGCGCCCGGCACCGAGCCGGTCTTGCGCTGCCGGCCGGCGCCGATGCCCAGGAGCGCGCCGATGACGACGAGGATGACGAGCTTCACGCCGATCTTGACGTAGTTGAGGTCGTAGTCGATGCCCCACGGGGCGGCGAGGATGAGGCCGGCGAGACCGGCGATCGCGAGGCCCCAGTTCATGAGGCGCGTGATCTGGTGCTTTCCGTTCACCGCTTCGACGACCCAGGCGCCGAAGAGGATGGCGAAGCCCACGAGGTGGACGAGCACGACGACGTGGCGGAGGATTTCCATGCCATCAGTCTAGCTGAAGGTTGGTCCGCCGCCAGGTGTCCCCGCCCCAATTCTCCCCGCCGGAATCGGAGATCCCGCGAGGATCGGCCTGTCACCCGTGGGGCGGCCGATTCTCGCGGGATCTCCGGTGTTCGCCGGCTCAGGCGCGCAGGTCGCGGAGCACCACAGCGGTGCGGATGGCCGCGTCGGCCGCCTCGAAGCCCTTGTCTTCGACGGAGCCCTCGAGGCCGGCGCGCGCGATGCCCTGGGCTTCGTCGTCGAGCGTCAGCACGCCGAATCCGACCGGCTTGCCGGTGTCGAGCGCGACGCGGGTGAGGCCGTCGGTCGCCGCGTTCGAGACGAACTCGAAGTGCGGTGTTCCGCCGCGGATGATGACGCCCAGCGCCACGACCGCGTCGGCTCCGGCCTCCAGGGCCGCCTTCGCCACGACGGGGAGCTCGAACGAGCCGGGCACGCGGACGAGCCGGTGCGAGGCGCCCGCGGCATCGGCGGCGCGTGCGGCGCCGGCGATGAGGCCGTCGGTGATCGTCTCGTGCCACGTCCCCGCGACGACGACCACGTCGAGTCCGCTGCCGTCGACCGGTGCCGTGGCCTCGGGTGCGCCCTTGCCGCTCATCGTTCTGCTCCTTCGTGCATGTGTGCGATGGCGTCCGCGAGGTCCGCCTCGTTGATGATGTGACCCATGCGATCGCGCTTGGTCTCGAGGTACTGGTGGTTGTTCGGGCCGACGCCGACCAGGAGCGGCACCTGCTCGACGATGTCGAGGCCGAGCTCGCGCAGCTGCTTGACCTTGTCGGTGTTGTTGGTCAGCAGGCGCACCTTCTCGACACCCAGGTCGGTGAGGATGCCGGCCGCCGCCGCGTAGTCGCGGGCGTCGGCGGGGAGGCCCAGCGCGAGGTTGGCGTCGACGGTGTCGAGGCCGCGCTCCTGCAGCGAGTACGCGCGCAGCTTGTTGATGAGGCCGATGCCGCGACCTTCGTGGCCGCGCATGTAGATGACCACGCCACCGTCCTGCTCGATGGCGTCGAGGGCGGCCTCGAGCTGCGGGCCGCACTCGCACTTGAGCGAGCCGAACGCCTCGCCCGTCAGGCACTCCGAGTGCACCCGGACGAGGGGCGCGTCCGAGAGCTCGCCCGCGACGACGGCGATGTGATCGGTGCCGGTGACGCGGTCCTTGTACGCGAGGAAGCGGAACTCTCCGTGCGCGGTGGGCACGTGCGCCTCGGCGCGCAGGCTCACGCGGCGCTTGTGCGCATTGCGGATCGCGGGGTCGCACGGGGCGTTCTCATCGAGATAGGCGGCGAGCTGCTCGATCGTGATGACCGGGATGCCGTACTCCGCGCCCAGCTCCTGGAGTCCGGGCAGGCGCATCATGCTGCCGTCCTCGGCGACGACCTCGCCGATGACGCCGACCGGTGCGAGCTCGGCGAGCTTCATGAGCTCGACGGCGGCCTCGGTGTGGCCCGCGCGCTCGCGCACGCCGCCGTCGACGGCGCGCAGCGGCAGGATGTGGCCGGGGCGGATCACGCTGGTGGGCGTCGACTCGGGGTTGGCGAGCACGTTGAGCGTGTGGGCGCGGTCCGCGGCGCTGATGCCGGTCGACACGCGGTCGGCGGCGTCCACGCTCACCGTGTACGCGGTGCCGCGCGCGTCCTCGTTGTTCTCGACCATCGGCGGCAGGTCGAGGCGGTCGGCCCAGTCGGCGGGCATCGGCGCGCACAGGAAGCCGCTCGTCCAGCGGACCGTCCACGCGACCCACTCGGGAGTGGCGAGCTGGGCCGACAGGATGACGTCGCCCTCGTTCTCGCGGTTCTCATCGTCCGCGACGATGACCGGCCGGCCGGCGCGCAGCGCCTCCAGGGCCTCGGGGATCGTGGCAAGGCTCATTTCGAGCCTCCTTCCGTGGGTGCGGACGCGTCCGCGGGGAATCGAGCGAAAGACAGCAGCCGCTGCACGTGGCGCGCCAGGATGTCGGTCTCGAGGTTGACGCGGTCGCCCGCCACGCGGGCGCCGAGGGTCGTCGCGGCGAGGGTCTCGGGGATGAGCGAGACCTCGAACCAGCCGTCGCCGGGGGCGGCCGCACTGGCTCCGCTCACGGTGAGGGAGACGCCGTCGACGGCGACCGAGCCCTTGTCGACGACGAGCGGCGCGAGCTCTGCGGGGACCGAGATGCGCAGCACCTGCCACTGTTCGCCGGGTCGCACCTCGAGCACTTCGCCGGTGCCGTCGATGTGGCCTTGCACGATGTGCCCGCCGAGGCGGCCGTGCGCGGCCGTCGCGCGCTCGAGGTTGACGACGCGGCCGGCGGAGACGCCCTCGAGGGTCGACATGTCGAGCGTCTGCTTCATCACGTCGGCCGTGAACCAGTCGGAGCCCTGGTCGACGACGGTGAGGCACACGCCGCTGACCGAGATGGAGTCGCCGTGCGCGGCATCCGACACGGCCTTCGGCCCGCGAACCGTCACACGCACGCCGTCTCCCGACGGCTCGACAGCGGTGACCTCGCCGATCTCCTCGATGATTCCGGTGAACATCACTCGTCTCCTTCCGAAGCGGGGTGGGCGACGAACAGCAGATCGTCGCCGAGTGGGATGACGGATGCCACGGCCAGGCGTCGCGCCTCGCCGATGGTGGTCACCCCGATGTCTTGCACCGCGAGCCGGTCGCCGCCGAGCAGCACCGGAGCGACGTATACGAGCAGTTCGTCGGCGAGGCGCTCACGCAGGAACGACGCCGCGACGGCAGGGCCGCCCTCGACGAACACGCGCTGCACCCCGCGGGTGCGCAGGTCTTCGAGCAGCGCGCGCAGACCGCCTGAGGCGTCGTCACCGGGGTACTGCACGAACGCGTGCGGATGCTGCCGCACGGCCGCCGCCTCGGGCACGGCGCGTGCGCCCACGACGACCGGGATCGGCTGGTGGGGCAGGAGCGACCCGTCCTCGGCGCGGGCGGTGAGCGCCGGGTCGTCGGCGAGCACCGTGCCGGTGCCGGCGACGATCGCGTCTGCTTCGGCGCGGCGACGGTGGACGTCGGCGCGAGCCTCTGTCCCGGTGATCCATTTGCTGGTGCCGTCGGATGCCGCGGCCCGGCCATCGAGGCTCTGGGCCCACTTCACCGTCACGTGCGGCCGGCGCAGGCGCTGGACCGTCAGCCACGAGTCGAGGAGCGCCGTCGCCTCGTCGGCGAGCAGGCCGGCCTCGACCTCGACGCCGCCTGCGCGCAGCCGCGTGGCGCCGCCGGAGGAGTGGTCCCCAGGATCGGCGATCGCGTAGACGACCCGCGTGACGCCTGCGGCGATGAGGGCCTCGGAGCACGGCCCGGTCCGACCGGTGTGGTTGCAGGGTTCGAGGGTCACGATCGCGGTCGCGCCGCGCGCGGCGCCGGGCGCGAGCCGCGACAGCGCGTCCACCTCGGCGTGCGGGGTGCCCGCACCGCGGTGCCAGCCCTCGGCGAGCACATCGCCGTCCGGCGACAGCAGGAGCGCGCCGACCTGAGGGTTCACGCCACGCGGACCGCGTCGGGCGATCGTCAGCGCCCGACGCATCGCGTCGTGTTCCGCTGTGCTCGCCATCCGGCCCCTCGTCTCGTCGTTCTCGACGCCCCGGGGCATGGGAAGCGGAGGCGCGCATGGCGACGCCTCAAGTGCTGCCTCCCATCCGGACTAGCGACCTGCTTCCCTCAGGAAACCTGTCGCATCACCGTCGGTTCCGGAATTTCACCGGATCGGCCGCGGCGGCATCCGAATCGGATGCTGATGCCTTGGCTCGCGGACTGTCACCGCCGGTTCGGATTCTCACCGACCCCGGAGCACGTTGATGCTCTCGAGTGTAGTCAACGCGGCATCCGTCCATTCATTCCATGTCTTCGAATGAAGTCCGCGCGCCCCGCTCAGGCGGCTTCCGGCCTCACTCCAGGAGCGCCCGCGCGGTGGCCTCGTCGACGATGAGATCCGTCGCGATGTGCGCGGCGAGGGCGCCCCGGAGGCTCGCGACCTTCGACACCCCCGACACGACGCAGAGGCGCCGGGGGATGCCGCGCAACAGGTCGAGGCTCGGGCCGGTGGCGCGGTCGTTGAGGGCGATTCCGTCGCTCGAGCCGTCCGCGCGGTAGAAGACGGTGGCCACGTCGCCGACGACGCCCTCGTCGGCGAGCTGATCGAGCTCGGCCGGCTCGAGGTAGCCGCCGCTGTAGACGTGGCTCGGCACGCGCGATCCCGCGGAGCCGGTGCTGAAGAGCACCAGGTCCATCGCGGGGAGCATGTCGAGGATGCGCCGCGTGCTGCGCTCGCGCCACATCGCGTCCTTCGTGCCGGGGTCGTCGAAGAACGCCGGCACGGGGAACTGCTGCGCGCTCCCGTCGTACGCGGCGGCGAACCGGCTGAGGATCTCGCTCGCATAGAGGAGACCGGTCGAGTGGGTGTTGCCCGAGCCGTTCAACTGCACGAATGTCGCGCCGTGCACCGGCTTGGGCACGAGGTGGCGGCTCACCGCCGCGGTCGTCGACCCCCAGGCGACGCCCACGATCATGTCGTCCTGCACGAGGTCCAGGAGCGCGTGCGCGGCGGCGATGGCGACGCGCTGCAGCCGGTCGACCTCGGTGGTGTCGTCGGGCACGGGAACGACTTGGGCGAGGATGCCGAAGCGCTCGGCCAGTCGCTCCTCGAGTCGCTGCGGCGCGGCGAACGGCGACCGGATGCGGATGTCGACGATGCCCGTCGCCCGCGCGTGCGTGAGCAGTCGTGACACCGTCGAACGCGACGTGCCGAGCTCCTGCGCGATCGCGTCCATGGTGCGGTCCTGCACGTAGTAGAGGTGCGCGGCCGTGAGCGCGCGCTGCATCGTGCGGGCGTCGCCGATCTGGTCCATGGATCCATGGTGCACGTATGTGCATATCGCCTGCAAGGACGTCCAGCGGTGTCATGATGGGACGACAGCACGACGACGGGGGATGCGATGACGGCGCGGGCAGCGGAACGAGGATGGGCGGCTCTCGCCGAGCGGCCTTACGCCGACGTGCTCATCATCGGCGGCGGCATCAACGGTCTCGCGACGTTCCGCGACCTCGCGATGCAGGGAGTGGACGTCGCACTCGTCGAGCGCGACGACTTCATCAGCGGCGCGTCGGCTGCGTCGTCGCACATGATCCACGGCGGCATCCGCTACCTCGAGAACGGCGAATTCCGGCTTGTGCACGAGGCCGTGACCGAGCGCAACGCGCTGCTGCGCACCGCCCCGCACTACGTCAGGCCGCTGCAGACCACCATTCCGATCTTCTCGACGTTCTCGGGAGTGCTGTCGGCGCCGCTGAAGTTCCTGCGCCACGGCGGCGGGAAGCACCGTGAGCGCGGGGCCGCGCTGATCAAGATCGGGCTCGTGATCTACGACTCCTTCTCCCGCGGGGGCGGGGTGTTCGGCAAGGGCACCGTCCCTCGACACACCTTCCACGGGCGCAAGCGTTCGCTCGCGCAGCTGCCTCAGCTGAACCCCGACGTGAAGTACACCGCGACCTACTGGGACGCGTCCCTCCACGACCCCGAGCGCCTCGCCATCGACGTGCTGCGCGACGGCCGCGCGGCGGGCGGCGATCGGGCGCGCGCCGCCAACTACACCGCGGCGGTCGGGGTCGACGGAGGACGGGTCGTGCTGCGCGACACGCTGACCGGCGAAGAGGCGCGGTTCTCGGCATCCGTCGTCGTGAATGCCAGCGGTCCGTGGACCGACCTCACCAATCTCGCCCTCGGCGACCCGACCCGGTACATGGGCGGGACGAAGGGCTCGCACGTCGTGCTCGACCACCCCACGCTGCTCGCCGCGACCGGCGGGCGGGAGCTGTTCTTCGAGAACGAGGACGGGCGCATCGTCCTCATCTACCCGCTGAAGGGCCGCGTTCTGGTCGGCACCACCGACCTCGAGCACGACATGGCCGACCCGATCGTGTGCACCGAGGCGGAGGTCGACTACTTCATCGAGCTCATCGGCCAGGTGCTGCCGTCGATCCCGGTCGAGCGCTCGCAGATCGTCTACCGGTTCGCCGGCGTGCGGCCGCTCCCCGGCCACGACGATGTCTCGCCGGGGTTCGTCTCGCGTGACTACCGGGTCGAGTCCGCGCCGCTGTCCGGTGGGGACGCGACGGTCCTGAGCCTCATCGGCGGCAAGTGGACGACCTTCCGTGCCTCGGCCGAGCATCTCGCCGACCGCGCCCTCGGGCTGCTGGCCCGACCACGCCGCAGTTCGACCCGAGGCGTGCCGATCGGCGGGGGCCGCGGATACCCGATGACCGAGCGCGCCCGCCGGCAATGGATCGCGGCTCACGCCGCCGACGTGCCTGCCGCCCGCGTCGCGATGCTGCTCGACCGCTACGGCACCGTCGCCGCCGCCGTCGTGGACGCGCTCGCCGCGGATGCCGACGACGCCCTGCTCGAGCACCTGCCGGGCTACAGCTCGGGCGAGCTGCGGCACCTCGCTGCGACGGAGGACGTGACGCATCTCGACGACCTGCTGCTGCGGCGCACGAGCATCGCGTTCGTCGGCGAGGCGACGGCGGAAGCGGTCGCCGAGGCGGCCGACGCCGTCGCGCCCGTGCTCGACTGGGACACCGCTCGAACCGCGCTCGAGGTGGAGCGTGCGCTGGACCGGATCCACGCCGCGGACCCGTCCTGGATCCCCGCCGCCGCGCGATAGCCTGACCGCACGCGCGCTGGGCGCGCGGCCGACCCGCGCGGGCGATGTCGCCCGCCGAGCAAGGAGACGACGTTGCCCGACCACGTGCTGTCCATCGACCAGGGCACGACCTCGACGCGTGCCATCGTGTTCGACGCCGCCGGTGCCGTGGTCGCCGTATCGCAGCGTGAGCACGAGCAGATCTTCCCCCGGGCCGGTCGCGTGGAGCACGACCCGGTCGAGATCTGGACCAACACCGAGTGGGTCATCGCGTCGTGTCTCTCGCGCGCCGGACTCGCAGCATCCGAGGTCGCCGCGATCGGCGTGACCAACCAGCGCGAGACGGCGATCGTCTGGGAGAAGCGCACCGGGCGTCCGGTGCACAACGCGCTCGTGTGGCAGGACACCCGCACCCAGCCCCGGATCGACGAGTTGGCGGCCGAAGGAGGCGCCGATCGATTCGCCGAGACTACGGGGCTGCCGCTCGCCACGTACTTCTCGGCGTCGAAGGTCGCGTGGATCCTCGACAACGTGGACGGAGCGCGAGCGGCCGCCGAAGCGGGAGAGCTGCTGTTCGGCACACCCGACACCTGGGTGGTGTGGAACCTCACGGGCGGCGCCCGCGGCGGCATCCATGTCACCGACGTCACCAACGCGTCGCGCACGCTGCTCATGGACCTGCGCACGCTCGACTGGTCGGACGACCTGCTCGCTGTGTGGGGCATCCCGCGCGCCATGATGCCCGAGATCCGCTCCTCATCCGAGGTCGTCGGTCACTCCTCGCTGCCCTCGGTGCTCGACGGGGTGCCGATCGCCGGGATCCTCGGCGACCAGCAGGCGGCGACCTTCGGGCAGGCCGCGTTCGACGCGGGGGAGTCGAAGAACACCTACGGCACGGGCAACTTCCTGCTCGTGAACACCGGCACCGAGATCGTGCGATCAGGAAGCGGCCTCATCACCACGGTCGGCTACCGCATCGGCGACGAGCCCGCCCGCTACGCGCTCGAGGGATCCATCGCCGTGACCGGGTCGCTCGTGCAGTGGCTGCGCGACAACCTGGGCATCATCCAGCGCTCCGAGGACGTCGAGACCCTCGCCACGAGCGTCGACGACAACGGCGGCGCCTACTTCGTGCCCGCGTTCTCCGGGCTCTTCGCGCCGTACTGGCGCCCCGACGCGCGTGGCGCGCTCGTCGGACTCACGCGCTACGTCAACAAGGCGCACATCGCACGCGCGGCGCTCGAGTCGACGGCGTTCCAGACGCGCGACGTGATCGACGCCGTGGTCGCCGACACCGGCCGCACGCTCGACGAGCTGCGCGTCGACGGCGGCATGACGCGCGACGACCTCCTCATGCAGTTCCAGGCCGACATCCTCGGCATCCCGGTCGTGCGCCCGAAGGTCGTCGAGACGACCGCGCTCGGCGCCGCGTACGCCGCAGGTCTCGCGACCGGCGTCTGGAGCGACCTCGACGAGCTCCGATCGCACTGGCGCGAGGACGTCCGCTTCGAGCCGCAGATGCCCGAGGACGAGCGCGAACGCCGCTATCGCCAGTGGCGCAAGGCCGTGTCGAAGGCGCTCGACTGGGTCGATGACGACGCTCGCGTGCTCATGGGCACGACCGGCGACTGAGAACTACTTCAGGAGGCGCGAGAGGCGGCGGTCGGCGAGGATCTTCCCGCCGGTCTGGCAGGTGGGGCAGTACTCGAGCGAGTTGTCCGCGAAGAAGACGCTCCGCACCTCGTCGCCGCAGACCGGGCATTTCTCGCCGCGACGCCCGTGGACCTGCATGCCCCGGCGTTTCGCGTCCTTCAGTTCGGCCGGTGGCTTTCCGGATGCCTCGGCGACAGCATCCGTCAGCGTCTCGGTCATCGCGTCGAACAGGCGCGTGATGTCGTCGTCGGACAGCGAGGACGCCAGCGCGTACGGCGACATCTTCGCCGCGTGCAGGATCTCGTCGGAGTATGCGTTGCCCACGCCCGCGATGATCATCTGGTCGCGCAGCACCCCCTTGATCTGCGTGCGACGGCCGGCGAGGAGCCCGGCGAAGGTGTCGCGCGTGAAGGAGGCGTCCAGAGGATCGGGGCCGAGCCGCGCGACGCCGGGGACGTCCGACGGATCGCGCACGACATAGACCGCGAGGGACTTCTTCGTGCCCGCCTCGGTGAGATCGAACCCGGCGCCATCGGACAGCGCGACGCGCAGCGCGATCGGGGTCTTGCCCGGGCGGATGATCGTCTTCGGCAGCTCGTCGTACCAGCGCAGCCACCCGGCCTTGGCGAGGTGGAACACGAGGTGCGGGCCGGTCGTGGCGAGGTCGATGAACTTGCCGTGGCGAGAGGCTCCCGTGATCTCCTGCCCATGCAGCGCATCGATCGGCGGGTCGTACGTCTTCAGCGCCGCGATGTTCGCGACGGTCGCCCGCGTGATCTGCACGCCGGTGAGCCGCTCGCGGAGGAAGTCGACGAGTCCCTGCACCTCGGGCATCTCGGGCATGCGCTCATCCTGCCATGCCGTGCCGACACGCGGACCGGTCGTCAGTCCCCGAGCACCTGCCAGGGCTGAGGCGTCCGCTCGTCCGTCGTCAGGAGAGCCGCGATCCAGCCGTCGTCGCGGTGCCGCGCGCTCACGAGCGCCTGGCGCAGGGTGCCCTCGAAGCGGAAGCCCAGAGCGCGGGCGACGCGCGCCGACGGCTCGTTGCCGACGACGGCGCGCCATTCGATGCGAGTGAGGCCGGCCCCGTCAGGCGAGAAGGCCCAGTCGATCACCGCGTTCGCGGCCTCGCGGAGGCGTCCGCCGCCGCGCTGATCCGGGGCGATCCAGTAGCCGATCTCCCCGTTGCCCTGACCGTCGAGCCGGTAGAACCCGACGGTGCCCACGAGGGTCGCGCCGTCGCGGATCACCCAGGTGCGGTGCAACTCGCCCGCCCACTGCTCGGCGACCGCGTCGATGAACTTCTCGGCGTCCTCGCGCGCGTACGGTGAGGGCACCCGCGTGTACCGCTGGATGTCGGGATCCTGGCACGCCGCGTGCACGGCGTCGACGTCCTCCGCGCGCGGCGCGGACAGCTCCAGGCGCGCGGTGCGCAGGGTCACGGGCTCCACGGGTCAGCGGGAGCGGCGGAGGAGGCCGACCTTGTCGTAGACATCGCCGAGCGTGCGGTTCGCGACCTCTTCGGCCTTGCCGGCGTTGACCGCGAGGACGCGGTCGAGCTCGGAGGGATCGTCGAGCATCTGCAGCGCGCGCTCGCGCACCGGGCCGAACTCGTTGACGACGACCTCGGCGAGGCCCTTCTTGAAGTCGCCGTAGCCGCGGCCCGCGTACTCGTCCTCGATGGACGGGATCTGGCGGCCGGTGAGGGCGGCGTAGATCACGAGCAGGTTCGAGACACCGGGCTTGGCCTCGCGGTCGTAGCGCACCGAGCCCTCGGAGTCGGTGACGGCGCGCATGATCTTCTTGGCCGAGACCGCCGGGTCGTCGAGCAGCCACAGCACGCCGGCATCGGACTCCGCCGACTTCGACATCTTCGCAGTGGGGTTCTGCAGATCGTAGATGCGGGCCGTCTCCTGCTGGATGACCGGCATCGGCACCTTGAACGTTTCGCCGAAGCGGCTGTTGAAGCGCTCGGCCAGGTCGCGGGTGAGCTCGACGTGCTGCTTCTGGTCGTCGCCGACGGGCACGATGTCGGTCTGGTACAGCAGGATGTCGGCGGCCATCAGCACCGGGTAGGTGAAGAGCCCGACCGAGGTCGCGTCCGAGCCGTAGCGCGAGGACTTGTCCTTGAACTGCGTCATGCGCCCGGCCTCGCCGAAGCCGGTGATCGTCGACAGGATCCACGCCAGCTCGGCGTGCGCGGGCACGTGCGACTGCACGTACAGCGTCGACTTCGAGGGCTCGATGCCGGCGGCGATGTACTGCGCGGCGGTGCGGCGCGTCTTCTCGCGCAGGTGCTCGGGGTCCTGCGCGACGGTGATCGCGTGCAGGTCGACCACCGAGAAGAACGCGTCGTACGACTCCTGCAGGTCGCGCCACTGCATGAGAGCCCCGATGTAGTTGCCGATCTGAAGGGAGTCGGCGGAGGGCTGCATGCCGGAGTACAGGCGCGATCTACTCATCCGAAAAGTCTATAGAGCGGATGCTGCGCCTCAGCGCCCGATCGTGTAGTCGGCGACGACGGGGGAGTGGTCGCTCCAGCGCGTGTCCCAAGAGGGCGCGCGCACCACACGGTAGTCGGCCACCCGGGCACCGAGCTCGGGCGTCGCGAGGTGGTAGTCGATGCGCCACCCGGTGTCGTTGTCGAACGCGCGTCCGCGCATCGACCACCAGGTGTAGGGGCCGTCGACGTCGCCGTGGAAGCGGCGGCCGATGTCGACCCAGCCGAGGCCCGGGCCCGTCGAGCCGTCGACCCCGGTGACCACCGCGCCCTCTTCGCCGAAGAAGCGGTCGAAGTACGCGCGCTCACGGGGGAGGAACCCGGCCTTCTTGACGTTGCCCTTCCAGTTGCGGATGTCGAACTCGCGGTGGCCGACGTTCAGGTCGCCCATGACGAGCGCGAGCGGGGATGCGGCCTCGAGCTGCGGCATCCGCCGCTCCATCGCGTCGAGGAACGCCCACTTCGCATCCTGCTTGGGGGTGTCGGCCTCGCCGGTGTGCACGTAGGCGCTCACGACGATGAGGCGCTCGCCGTCGATGTCGAAGTCGGCCTCGATCCAGCGGCCGGCGCTGTCGAGCACCTCGGCCGCGTCCTCGGCGGCGGGGCCGAGCACACGGCGCACCTCGACCGACGGGATGCGGCTGGCGACGGCCACGCCGGCGCGGCCCTTCGCGAGCGCTTCGTCGTTGACGATCTCCCAGCCCGGGAGCGCGGCGCGCAGCTCGTCCTCGGTGGCGCGGACCTCCTGGAGGGCCATCACGTCGATGTCGGCGGCGTCGAGCCACTCGAGCATGCCCTTGCGCGTCGCCGCGCGGATTCCGTTGACGTTGACAGAGGCGATGCGAACACGGCGAGACACGACGGCAAGACTATCCGGGGCCACCGACACCGGAGGACACGTCAGCCGTTGTCCTGGACGCGGGGCGGCCGGCCGCGCTTGGAGGGCTTGCTGGGTGTCGCGGTGGCCGGCGGAGCGGGGGCCGACGCCCGCCCCGGCGCGGCCCCGTTGCGCCCCGGCACCGACGGCGTCGCCGCTTCGACCTGGCGCAGCTCGTCCTCGGCCTCGCGGACGGCGCGGTCGGCGACCCACATGCGGTACCACGGCGCCTGGTCGCGCGCGTCCTGCGCGGTGCGCAGCCGCACGCGCGCGGCGACGAGCAGCGCCGCGTGCTCGGCGGCGACCCGCTCGGCATCGGTCTGCGGCAGCATCACGACATCGCGGTCCTTCGCCGCGACGGCGATCCAGGCGGCCGCGACGAGCATGACGATTCCCAGCAGCCGGAACCACAGCAGCATCCCGATGAAGATCGCGAACGTCGCCAGCAGCGGGTTCGACGGGGTGTAGCTCAGCAGGAGACCGGCACCGAGCTGGAGTACCGAGATGCCGAGTCCGCCGAGCATCGCGCCCGGCCAGATCCGCCGCCACGGGAGCTTCGTCCCGGTGAGGAAGCGGAAGAGTCCGGTCAGTGCCGCCGACGTGATCACGAAGCCGATGAGCACCGAGCCCACGCTCACGCTGATGTCGGTGAAGGCGCTGGTGTTCTTGAACCCGATCAGCGAGAGGATCCATTCGACCGCGTAGGCGCCGACGGTGCTCAGCATCGCGCCGAGGATGAGCGCCGCGCCGAAGATGAGGGCGGCGAGGAAGTCGCGCGCCTTCAGCAGGAAGTAGCTGCGGCGGTCGGGCGGGATGGCGAACAGTTCGCGGACCGCGCGGCGCGAGTAGGTCACCCAGTCGATCGCGGTCCAGATCAGGGTGCCGAGGGCGATGATGCCTGTCCACCCGAGCACCCCGGAGTTGCTGGAGGCGATCTCCTGCACCTGATCCGGGGTCGCGAGGCCACCGGAGTCCGCGATGAGGCCGGGGATGTAGACGTTGATCAGGTCGATGAGGGCGTCGACGGCCTCCGTGCTGCCGCCGAGCCAGATCCCCACGATCGCGAAGACGAGGTAGATTGCGGCGAAGCAGGCGAACAGCGCGACATAGCTGACGCCCGCAGCGAGCAGGAACCCGTTCTCGATGAGGAAGTGCCGCCACACCCGCACCGGGAACCACGCCATCGTCGCCTGCGTGAGCCGCGTCGCGCGGCTGATCGGTGCGTCGAAGCGCTGCCGGAGGCTGTGCTCGGTCGCCTCCCAGCGCTCCCGGAGCGACTCCTCTTCGCGCTGCGCGGCGTCCGCCGCCGCACGGGCGTCGGGCGGGGGAGTGTGCGTCACGGTGTTCAGATTAGCGACAGACGGATGCCGCATCGCTCAGCGATGCGGCATCCGTCTGTCCGGAAAGAGAACCGGGGTTACGCGCGGCCGCGGAGGACCGCCTGCTTGACCTCGGCGATCGCCTTGGTGACCTCGATGCCGCGCGGGCACGCCTCGGTGCAGTTGAAGGTCGTGCGGCAGCGCCACACGCCTTCCTTGTCGTTGAGGATGTCGAGGCGCACGTCGCCCGCGTCGTCGCGCGAGTCGAAGATGAAGCGGTGCGCGTTGACGATGGCCGCGGGGCCGAAGTACTGGCCGTCGGTCCAGAAGACGGGGCACGACGACGTGCACGCCGCGCAGAGGATGCACTTCGTGGTGTCGTCGAAGACCTCGCGGTCGACGATCGACTGGATGCGCTCCTTGCCCTTCTCGGGCGTCGAGTTCGCGATGAGGAACGGCTGAACCTCGCGGTATGACGCGAAGAAGGGCTCCATGTCGACGACGAGGTCCTTCTCGAGCGGCAGGCCCTTGATGGCCTCGACGTAGATTGGCTGCGAGATGTCGAGGTCCTTGATGAGCGTCTTGCACGCGAGCCGGTTGCGGCCGTTGATGCGCATCGCGTCGGACCCGCAGATGCCGTGGGCGCACGAGCGGCGGAACGTCAGCGAGCCGTCGACCTCCCACTTGATCTTGTGCAGGGCGTCCAGCACGCGGTCGGTCGAGTACAGCTCGACGTCGTAGTCGACCCAGCGCGGCTCCTCATCGACCTCGGGGTCGAAGCGCCGGATGATGAAGGTGACGAGGAACGACTGGATGCCGGTGTCGTTCGCGGACTCCTCTGCGCGGACGGGCGCGTCGGCGTCGGTGCGCTCGATGACGTCGGTGACCGAGGTCGCCATCAGTACTTCCTCTCCATCGGCGGGTAGTTCAACTCGCCCTTTTCGTTCTTCGTGAAGACGACGGGCTTCCAGGCGAGGCGGATGTGGTCCTCGGCGTTCGACGAGTGCGGGTCGCCCGACAGGTACGCCATGGTGTGCTGCATGTAGTTCTCGTCGTCGCGCTTCGGGAAGTCGTCGCGCATGTGGCCGCCGCGGCTCTCCTGGCGGTTCTTCGCGGTGACGACGACGACCTCGGCGATGTCGAGGAGGAAGCCGAGCTCGACGGCCTCGAGCAGGTCGGTGTTGAACCGCTTGCCCTTGTCGTCGACATGGACGTTCTTGTAGCGCTCGCGCAGCTCTTCGATCGTGAGGAGCACCTCGCCCAGCGACTCATCGGTGCGGAACACCTGGGCCTTGCGGTCCATCTCGTCCTGCAGCGTCTTGCGGAGGACGGCGATGCGCTCGGTGCCCGGGTTGTTGCGGAGGCCCTCGATGAGGTTGCGCACCTCGGCGGCGGGGTCCTCGGGGAGCGGCACGAAGTCGGCGGTCTGCACGTACTCGACCGCGTTGCGGCCGGCGCGCTTGCCGAAGACGTTGATGTCGAGCAGCGAGTTGGTGCCGAGGCGGTTCGAGCCGTGCACCGAGACGCACGCGCACTCGCCGGCGGCATACAGCCCGGGGACGACCGTCGTGTTGTCGCTCAGCACCTGCGCGTCGTTGTTCGTGGGGATGCCGCCCATCGCGTAGTGCGCGGTCGGCATGACGGGCACCGGCTCGACGACCGGGTCGACGCCCAGATAAGTGCGCGCGAACTCGGTGATGTCGGGGAGCTTCGTCTCGAGGACTTCTGCGCCCAGATGCGTGCAGTCCAGCAGCACGTAGTCGCGGTGGGGTCCGGCGCCGCGGCCCTCCGCGACCTCCTGCACCATGCAGCGGCTGACGATGTCTCGCGGCGCGAGGTCCTTGATGGTGGGGGCGTAGCGCTCCATGAAGCGCTCGCCGCTCACGTTGCGCAGGATCGCGCCTTCACCGCGGGCACCTTCGGTGAGGAGGATGCCGAGCCCGGCGAGACCGGTCGGGTGGAACTGGAAGAACTCCATGTCCTCCAGCGGCAGGCCCTTGCGCCAGATGATGCCGACGCCGTCACCGGTGAGGGTGTGCGCGTTCGACGTCGTCTTGAAGATCTTGCCGAAGCCGCCGGTCGCGAAGATGACGGCCTTCGACTGGAAGACGTGCAGGTCGCCCGTGGCGAGCTCGTAGGCGACGACGCCCGCGATCTGCTTGTCCGTGCCGTCGCCGACCGTGATGAGGTCGAGCACGTAGAACTCGTTGAAGAAGTTGATGCCGAGCTTGACGCAGTTCTGGAACAGCGTCTGCAGGATCATGTGGCCGGTCCGGTCGGCTGCGTAGCACGCGCGGCGCACCGGGGTCTTGCCGTGGTCGGCGGTGTGCCCGCCGAAGCGGCGCTGGTCGATCTTGCCCTCGGGCGTGCGGTTGAACGGGAGGCCCATGTTCTCGAGGTCGATGACCGCGTCGATGGCCTCCTTCGCGAGGATCTCGGCCGCGTCCTGGTCGACGAGGTAGTCGCCGCCCTTGACGGTGTCGAAGGTGTGCCACTCCCACGAGTCCTCTTCGACGTTGGCCAGGGCCGCCGCCATGCCGCCCTGCGCCGCGCCGGTGTGCGAGCGGGTGGGGTACAGCTTCGAGATGACGGCCGTCTTCGCCCCGGGGCCCGCCTCGATGGCGGCGCGCATGCCGGCGCCGCCGGCGCCCACGATGACGATGTCGAACTGGTGGTAGTGGACGCCGTCCTTGACGTAGCTGTCGGTGGTCTCAGTGCTCACGCTGGGTGCTTTCGATGGTCGATGCTCGGGGGTCGCCCGAACGCTTAGGCGCAGATTCCGATGATGACGTCGGACGCGGTGTCGGGGTCGAAGCCGATGCACGGGTCGAACGTGAAGACGACGAGCGTGCCGAGCACGATGAGGAACGCGGCAGCGAGGCCGAGCGCCCAGACGAGCACGCGGCGGGTGCCGGCATGGGTCACGTAGTCGTTGACGATCGTGCGCATGCCGTTCGCGCCGTGGATCAGCGCGAGCCACAGCATGAGGACGTCCCACCACTGCCAGAACGGCGTCGCGTACTTGCCGGCGACGAACGCGAAGTCGATGCCGTGGATGCCCTCGCCGACCATCAGGTTCACGAAGAGGTGGCCGAAGATGAGGACCACGAGCAGCACGCCCGAGGCGCGCATGTAGACCCAGCCCCACTTCTCGAGGTTGGCGCCCCGGCGGCGGACGGTGGCGCGCGGCGCGCGCGGATCGGCGATGGCGGTCATCAGTGGCCCCCTCCCGGAGCGAAGGCGAGCATGAGGTGACGCGGGACGAAGCCCAGCATCGTCACGACCCACAGGCCCAGCACGCCCCACCACAGCTGGCGCTGGTGGCGGGTGGCCCACGACCACATGTCGACCAGGATGATGCGCAGGCCGTTGTACGCGTGGTACGCGATGGCGCCGACCAGGGCGACCTCGCCCAGGGCCATCACCGGGTTCTTGTACGTGCCGATCACCGCGTCGTACGCCTCGGGCGACACCCGGATGAGCGCCGTGTCGAGGATGTGGACGAGCAGGAAGAAGAAGATGGCGACGCCGGTGATGCGGTGCAGCACCCACGACCACATGCCTTCGTTCCCGCGGTACAGGGTGCCGCGAGGAACTCGGGAAGTGGTCTCGGATACCGACGGTGTGACGCGTGCTGGTGCAGACACGTCCGTCCTCCTTGGATCGAAACACGATGGGGCTGGCCTCGGACTGCGAGGACGGCCCCCGAAGAGGGCCCGGAACCGTGGGCTTCGGGCCGTCGGCGTCACGCGGGCGCTGCGTCCATCCTATTCCCGCATTTCGCGGACGGGCGACGAAGGCGACCCTTACGACCCCTCCATCCGGAGGGATCTTCACCGCTGGAAAGAACCCCGGTTGTTTCGCCGATCCGGCTAGCCTGGGTGCCATGTCCGGACCCATCGACGACTTCTACGCCGTGATCCCCGCCGGCGGCATCGGCAGCCGGCTGTGGCCGCTGTCGCGCGCCGACGCGCCGAAGTTCCTCCACGACCTCACCGGCTCGGGCCACACGCTGCTGGGCGACACGTGGAACCGGCTGGAGCCTCTCGCCGGACCCGACCGCATCGCCGTCGTGACCGGGCGCGCGCACCGTGCGGCGGTGGAGAAGGAGCTGCCGGGCATCCCCGACAAGAACGTCTTCCTGGAATCGGAACCCCGCGACTCGACGGCCGCGATCGGCTTGGCCGCCGCGATCCTCTCGCGTCGCGAGCCCGACGTGATCATCGGCTCGTTCGCCGCCGACCACGTCATCCGCGTGCCGCAGCTTTTCGAGTGGGCGGTGAACCAGGCGGTCTCCACCGCGCGCGAGGGGTACATCTGCACGATCGGCATCCAGCCCTCCGAGCCGTCCGTCGGGTTCGGCTACATCAAGAAGGGCGACGCGCTGAAGGTCGACGGGGCGCCCGAGGCCGCGCTGGTCGAGAGCTTCGTCGAGAAGCCCGACCTCGAGACGGCGAAGGAGTACTTCGCCGACCGCAACTATCTCTGGAACGCCGGCATGTTCATCTCGCGCGCCGACGTGCTGCTCGGCGAGATCGCCGAGAACGAGCCTCACCTCTACGCGGGTCTCATGGACCTCGCCGAGGCATGGGACGACCGCGACGAGCGCGGCCCGGTGGTCGACCGGGTCTGGCCGACGCTCAAGAAGATCGCGATCGACTACACCGTCGCCGAGCCCGCGGCCGCCAAGGGGCGCCTCGCCGTCATCCCCGGGCACTTCGACTGGGACGACGTGGGCGACTTCGCAAGCCTCGCCAAGCTCAACTCCCACGGTCGCAAGAACGACCTCGCGATCCTCGGCGAGAACGCCCGCATCCTCTCCGATGCCGCCAGCGGCATCGTCGTGAGCCAGACCCGGCGGGTCATCAGCCTCATCGGTGTCCGCGACATCGTCGTGGTCGACACCGAGGACGCGCTGCTGGTCACCACGAGCGAGCACGCGCAGCGGGTGAAGGGCGTCGTCGACGCGCTCAAGCTCAGCGGGCGCGGCGAAGTTCTGTGAAAACGGATGCTGCGGCTCGCGGCTGGGCCCACGCGCCCCGAGGCTCCGCGGATCGCGCCGGCGAGGCGTGGAGTGGGCGTGGGGACCGTTTTCCCTGATCGTCTGCTCATCTGAGCGGGATATTGCGTCTTTGTAACCTTTCGCGAACGACGCCTCACGATGCATGCAACCGCGCCGTCACAGTGGGTAACTTGATGCAGTCCCCGTGAAGGCCGCGGGGGAACGTAGTGGAGGCTGAGTTGACCATCTCACGCACCAAGAAGCTCGTCGGCGTCACCGTCGCCGCGGGCATGCTGATCGCCCTCGCCGGCTGCGGCTCCGCCCCTGAGGAGACGGAATCCACGGGAGACGCCGGAAACGTCGTCGAGGGCTTCACCCCCTGCCTCGTGTCGGACGACGGCGGCTTCAACGACAAGTCGTTCAACCAGTCCGCCAAGGAAGGCATGGACCGCGCCGCCGAAGAGCTCGGCGTCAAGCCCATCGAGGTCGAGTCCAGCTCGGCGAACGACTACGCCCCGAACCTCGAGAACCTCATCGCCGAGGGCTGCACGTTCATCATCTCGGTCGGCTTCAAGCTGTCGGCCGACACGGTCGCCTCCGCGCTCGCGAACCCCGACGTGAACTACGCCATCATCGACGACCGCGCCGACAACAGCGGCAAGACGGGTGACGACGGCAAGGAGACCGGCGACGGCGAGACCGACGCGCCGAACATCAAGCCGCTCCTGTTCGACACCGTCCAGGCCGCGTACCTCGGCGGCTACGCCGCGGCCGCGTGGTCGGCGCAGGCCGGCGTCAACAAGGTCGGCACGTTCGGCGGCATCCCGATCCCGCCCGTCACCATCTTCATGGACGGCTTCATCGACGGCGTCGAGAAGTACAACGAAGACAAGGGCGCCGCGGTCGAGACCTACGGCTGGGACGTCGACGCCCAGGAGGGCTCGATGACCGGTGGCTTCGCCGCGAACGACACCGCCAAGCAGACCGCGCAGGGCATCCTCGACCAGGGTGTCGACGTGATCCTCCCGGTCGGCGGCCCGATCTACCAGAGCGCGCGCGACGCCATCACCGACGCCGGCAGTGGCACGGTCATGCTCGGTGTCGACTCCGACCTCGCCAAGGCCGACCCCTCGGTCGCCGACATGGTGCTGGTCTCGATCATGAAGCGCATCGACGAGGCCGTCTACCAGGCGACCATGGAGGCGTCGTCGGGCGACTTCGACCCGGCCACCTACATCGGCACGCTCGAGAACGAGGGCGTGGGCCTGTCGGGCTTCGGCTCGTTCGAGTCGCAGCTGCCGGAGGGCCTGCTCGATGAGCTCGCCGCCCTCCAGGAGCAGATCATCTCGGGCGACCTCGAGGTGACCTCGCCCAGCTCGCCGTAAGGCAGCAGGAACAGCGGAACGCGGCCGGGTGGACGACTCCACCCGGCCGCGTTCTTCCCCGCCGCCATCAGATGGATGGCGCCGCGGCCGACAGCATATATAGGGTGCACATATGAAGCTCGAGCTCCGTGGGATCACGAAGCGTTTCGGGTCCCTCGTCGCGAACGACCACATCGATCTCGTGGTCCAGCCGGGTGAGATCCATGCCCTTCTCGGCGAGAACGGCGCCGGCAAATCCACACTCATGAACGTGCTCTACGGCCTGTACCAGGCCGATGAGGGCGAGATCCTGCTGGACGACGTCGTCCAGCACTTCCGCGGTCCCGGCGACGCGATGAACGCGGGCATCGGCATGGTGCACCAGCACTTCATGCTCATCCCGGTCTTCACCGTCGCCGAGAACGTGATGCTCGGTCACGAGAACACCAAGGCGCTGGGCGCCCTCGACCTCGCCAAGGCGCGCCAGCACGTGCGCTCCGTCGCCGACCGCTTCGGGTTCGAGGTCGATCCCGACGCCATCGTCGGCGATCTCCCCGTGGGCGTGCAGCAGCGGGTCGAGATCATCAAGGCCCTGTCGCGCGATGCGAAGGTGCTCGTCTTCGACGAGCCGACCGCCGTGCTCACGCCGCAGGAGACCGACGAGCTCATGACGATCATGAAGCAGCTGCGCGATGAGGGCACCTCGATCGTCTTCATCACGCACAAGCTGCGCGAGGTGCGCGCCGTCGCCGACCGCATCACCGTCATCCGGCTCGGCAAGGTCGTGGGCGAGGCCTCGCCGACCGCCTCCAACGCGGAGCTCGCGTCCCTCATGGTCGGCCGCGCGGTCGAGCTCACCGTCCACAAGAACCCGCCCCAGCGCGGCGAGGGCGGACTCGAGGTGCGAGACCTCCGCGTCGTCACCGCGAACGGCACCGTCGTCGTGGACGACGTGAGCTTCGACGTCCGGCCGGGCGAGATCCTCGCGGTCGCGGGCGTCCAGGGCAACGGCCAGACCGAGCTCATCGAGGCCATGGTGGGCCTCGGGGAGCGCGTGAGCGGCTCGATCGAGCTCGGCGGCGTCGAGCTCGTCGGCAAGAGCGTGCGCGGCATCCTCGACGAGGGCGTCGGGTTCGTGCCCGAGGATCGCACCGAGGACGGACTCGTAGGCACCTTCACGGTGGCGGAGAACCTCATCCTCGACCGATCCGGCGACAAGGCCTTCGTGTCGGGCGGCACGATCCGCCGCGGCGTGCTCGACGACTTCGCCAAGGCCCGTATCACCGAGTACGACATCCGCACCCAGGGCCCCGATGTGCCCGCCGGGACGCTCTCGGGCGGCAACCAGCAGAAGGTCGTCATCGCGCGCGAGATGAGCCGCGAGCTGAAGCTGCTCGTCGCAGCGCAGCCCACGCGCGGCGTCGACGTCGGCTCGATCGAGTTCATCCACAAACGCATAGTCGAGACGCGGGACTCCGGCATCCCGGTCGTCGTCGTCTCCACCGAGCTCGACGAGGTCGCGGCCCTCGCCGACCGCATCGCGGTGATGTACCGCGGAGCGATCGTCGGCATCGTGCCCGGCGACACCCCCCGAGACGTTCTCGGCCTCATGATGGCCGGCGAGAAGCCCGAGGAGGCCGTCGCGTGAACGACCAGAACCCCGCTGCGAGCGGCGACCCGCTCAAGGGGCTGCCGGCTGATCAGCTCCCGTCCGTGTCGGGCCCGCTCACGGGTTCGCCGGATCTGCCCGCCCCCACACCCGACGCGCCCGGTGCCGTCGACGGCGAGGTGCCTCCGCCGCCGCGGCAGAACGTCTTCATCAAGGAGCTGCTGCGCAGCAACTGGGTGACCACGGTGCTCGCGATCGTCGTGGCGATGGTCGTGGGCGGCATCCTGATGGCGATCACGAACGAGGACGTCCAGGCGGCGTCCGGCTACTTCTTCGCGCGACCCGGCGACACCCTCGGCGCCGTCTGGAACGCGGTGTACGGCGGCTACGAGGCGCTCTTCCGCGGGGCGATCTACAACCCCAGGGCGAACGACTTCGCGACGCAGATCCGACCGCTCACCAACACGCTCGGCTTCGCCGCCCCGCTGATCGCCGCAGGCCTCGGCGTGGCGCTGGCGTTCCGCGTGGGCCTGTTCAACATCGGTGGTCGCGGCCAGATCCTCATCGCGTGTGCGACGGCGGCGCTCATCACCTTCAACCTGAACCTGCCGATGTTCCTGCAACTTCCCCTCACGCTCGCGGCGGGTATCGCCGGCGGTGCGATCTGGGGTGGCATCGTCGGTGTGCTGAAGGCGCGCACCGGTGCCCACGAGGTGATCCTCACCATCATGCTCAACTACGTCGCGTTCTACCTCGTGACGTGGATGGTGCGCACCCCCGGCATCCTGCAGCGGCCGGCGGGCGACCAGCCGATCTCGTCGGCGACGCCGGCGAACGCGCAGTTCCCCGACCTGCTCGGGCCCCGGTTCCCCCTGCTCGACTGGGGCTTCGTGATCGTCATCGCGGCCACCGTGTTCGTGTGGTGGCTGGTGGAGCGCTCGAGCCTCGGCTTCCGGCTCCGCGCCGTCGGCGAGAACCCGCACGCCGCCCGGGCGTCCGGCATCTCCGTGCAGCGGATGTACATCTACGCGATGCTCTTCGCCGGTGGACTCGCAGGCCTCGCCGGCATGAACCAGATCCAGGGCTCGGTGACCACCGGCTTCGACGGGTACATCGACGCGGGCATCGGCTTCGACGCCATCACCGTCGCCCTCCTCGGCCGCAGCCGGGCATGGGGCGTGTTCGCCGCCGGCATCCTGTTCGGTGCGCTGAAGGCCGGTTCGTTCACGATGCAGGCCTCGCAGGGCATCCCCGTCGACATCGTGCTCGTCGTGCAGTCGCTCATCGTCCTGTTCATCGCGGCGCCGCCGCTCATCCGCACGATCTTCTTCCTGCCGAAGACCGATGCTGAGAAGGCCGCCAAGGCGAGAGCCAAGGCCGCGAAGAAGGCGGTGTCCGCATGACCGCGCTCGCTCCTGCTCCCGACGGGACGATCCAGCTGGCCACCGTGAAGGTGCGCCACCTGAAGCTGGCGGTGACCCTCGCGATCGCGACGGCCCTGCTGGCGCTCCTCTTCCTGTTCGTCCCGCGCAACGGCATCAGCACCTTCCGGCTGAGCGACCCGAGCTCGTCGATCGGCCTGCCGAACGTGAGCTTCCCGACCGCCGTGACCTGCTGGGTCCTGATCGGCTTCCTCGTGCTCCTGACGCTCTGGGCGTTCTGGGACTCGGCGAACTACCGCCGCACCGGCCTCTGGCTGCCGATCGTGTTCAGCCTCCTCGCCGTGTTCGCGTTCCTCGTGTGGGCCGCCGCCGGTGGGCTCGTGCCCGTCACCGGCCTTCTGTTCGGCGCGCTGTCGCTGTCGGTCCCGCTGATCTTCGGTGCCCTCGGAGGCGTCATCGGCGAGCGGGTCGGCGTCGTCAATGTCGCGATCGAGGGTCAATTCCTGTTCGGTGCGTTCAGCGCGGCGCTGCTTGCGAGCATCACCCACAACCCGTTCGTCGGGCTCGTGGGCGCGATGGTGGGCGGCGTTCTCGTGGCGTTCGTGCTGGCGGCGTTCTCGATCAAGTACCTCGTCGACCAGGTGATCGTCGGCGTCGTGCTCAACGTCCTCGTGACCGGCCTGACCGGCTTCCTCTACGGCGCGCTGCTCGTGCCGAACGAGGCCGACCTCAACCGCCCGGTGCGCTTCACGCGGTGGGAGATCCCGCTGCTCAGCGACATCCCGATCATCGGACCCGTGCTGTTCAACCAGACGTTCATCGTCTACCTCATGTACATCACGGTCGCGCTCGTCGCCTGGGGCCTCTACCGCACCCGCTGGGGTCTGCGGCTCCGCGCCGTCGGCGAGCACCCGCAGGCGGCCGACACGGTGGGCATCAAGGTGAACACCAGCCGGTTCTGGAACGTATCGCTCGCGGGTGCGATCGCCGGCATCGGCGGCGCGTACTTCACGCTCGTCTCGGTGGGCCAGTTCACCAAGGAGATGACGGCGGGCCTCGGCTTCATCGCCCTCGCCGCGGTCATCTTCGGCCGCTGGGACCCGATCCGGGCGACCCTCGCGGCGCTGCTGTTCGGGTTCGCGACCAACCTGCAGAACCTCCTGACCGTGCTGCGGACGCCGATCCCCAGCGAGTTCATGCTGATGCTGCCGTACGTCGTGACGATCATCGCCGTCGCCGGCTTCGCGGGTCAGATCCGCGGCCCAGCCGCCGCCGGCAAACCATACATCAAGGGATGACGCGGTGCCTGCCGTGCGTGTGAAGGGCGACGGATGCCGGGCCGCGGCATCCGTCGACCCTCCTGATACCCGACCCGACGCGAACGGAGCGCGCTCATGACCGATATCGACTGGGATGAGCTGCGCGCCGCGGCGACCGACGCGATGCAGCGGGCCTACGCCCCCTACTCGCGCTACAAGGTCGGCGCCGCCGCCCTTGTGACCGACGGGCGCATCGTCACCGGCTGCAACGTCGAGAACGCGTCGTACGGCGTCACCCTCTGCGCCGAGTGCGGTCTCGTCAGCGAGCTGGCGAACTCGGGCGGCGGGAGCCTCGTCGCATTCGTCTGCGTCAACGGCCATGGCGACACGATCATGCCGTGCGGCCGCTGCCGGCAGCTGCTCTTCGAATTCGCGATCCCGGGCATGCTGCTCGAGACGGTGTCGGGCATCCGCACCATCGACGAGGTGCTGCCCGACGCGTTCGGACCCCGCGACCTCGAGGAGGCGACCCGATGAGCGATGCGACGGGCGTCGAGCCGTTCGACGCGGTCGACGTGATCCGCGCCAAGCGCGACGGCGGTGCGGTGCCGGAGCAGGCGCTGCGCTGGATGGTCGACGCCTACACCCGCGGGTACGTCGCCGACTCGCAGATGGCCTCGTTCGCGATGGCCGTCCTCCTCAACGGCATGACGCGCGACGAGATCCGCGTCATGACCGACGCGATGATCGCCTCGGGGGAGCGGATGAGCTTCTCGGGGCTCGGCAAGCCCACGGTCGACAAGCACTCGACCGGCGGCGTCGGCGACAAGATCACGCTGCCGCTGGCTCCGCTCGTCGCGAGCTTCGGCGTCGCGGTGCCGCAGCTGTCTGGCCGCGGGCTCGGCCACACCGGCGGCACGCTCGACAAGCTCGAGTCGATCCCCGGCTGGCGCGCGGCACTCTCGAACGACGAGATGTTCGCGCAGCTCCAAGGCGTCGGTGCGGTCATCTGCGCCGCGGGCTCGGGTCTCGCTCCGGCCGACAAGAAGCTCTATGCGCTGCGCGACGTCACCGGCACCGTCGAGGCGATCCCGCTGATCGCGTCGAGCATCATGTCCAAGAAGATCGCCGAGGGCACCGACGCGCTCGTGCTCGACGTCAAGTTCGGCTCCGGCGCCTTCATGCGCGACGTCGACCGGGCGCGCGAGCTCGCCCGCACGATGGTCGCGCTCGGCACCGACTCGGGCGTCTCCACGACCGCCCTCCTCACCGACATGAACACGCCGCTCGGCCTCGCCATCGGCAACGCCAACGAGGTGCGCGAGTCGGTCGAGGTGCTCGCCGGCGGCGGCCCCGCCGACATCGTCGAGCTGACGGTGGCGCTCGCCCGCGAGATGCTCGCGCTCGCCGGCCAGCCGGACGCCGACGTCGAGGCGGCGCTCCAGGACGGCCGCGCGATGGATGCCTGGCGCGCGATGATCATCGCGCAGGACGGCGATCCGGATGCTGCGCTCCCCGCCCCGAACGAGACGCACACGGTCACCGCGACCGAGGGCGGCTACGTCACCGGCATGGAGGCGCTCCCGTTCGGCATCGCCGCGTGGCGCCTGGGAGCCGGACGCGCACGCGCGCAGGACCCGGTGCTGCACGCGGCGGGCATCGATCTTCACGTGAAGCCCGGCGATCAGGTGAGCGCCGGCCAGCCGCTGTTCACCCTTCTCGGCGAGGATGCCTCCCGGTTCGACCGCGCCCTCGAAGCCCTCGACGGGGCGTGGGAGATCGGCCCCGACGCACCCGAGCGCAGTCCTCTCGTCCTGGAACGCATCACCGCCTAGGCTGAGTCAGTCCCGCGCCGGGCCCGACGCGGCGCCCGGGCCGCAGCATCCGTCCGCACACCACTGACTCGCGATCGCAACCGAGGAGAATCCCAAATGCCCATCGACCAGCACGGCGACGCCATCCTCGACGGAGTGTCGCTCCGCAGCCTGCCCAAGGTCTCGCTGCACGATCACCTCGACGGCGGCGTGCGCCCCGCGACGATCATCGAACTGGCCGACGCGATCGGGTTCGAGGTCCCCGAGTCCGACCCGGACGACCTCGCGGACTGGTTCGCCGACAAGAGCGACTCGGGCTCGCTCGTCGAGTACCTCAAGACCTTCGATCTGACGATCGGCGTCATGCAGACGCGCGAGGGCCTCACGCGGGTCGCCCGCGAGTTCGTCGAGGACCTCGCCGCCGACGGCGTCATCTACGGAGAGGTGCGCTGGGCACCTGAGCAGCACCTCGGCCGCGGGCTGTCGCTCGACGAGGTCGTCGCGGCGGTGCAGGAGGGCATCGAGGAGGGCGAGGACGCGGCCGAGAGCCGCGGCCACGACATCCGTGTCGGCCAGCTGATCTCGGCCATGCGTCACAGCGACCGCTCGCTCGAGATCGCTCGGCTGGCCGTGGACTGGCGCAACCGCGGCGCGGTCGGGTTCGACATCGCGGGTCCCGAGGACGGATTCCCGCCGTCGCGCCTGCGCGACGCGTTCGACTACCTGGCGTCGGAGTTCTTCCCCGCCACCGTGCACGCGGGCGAGGCCGCCGGCCTGGACTCGATCCGCTCGGCGCTGATCGACGGCCGCGCGCTGCGCCTCGGCCATGGCGTGCGCCTCGCCGAGGACCTCGAGGTCGTCTCGCGCGCCGGCGAGGAGGTGCTCGTCCAGTTCGGCGACCTGGCGCGCTGGGTGCGCGACCGCGAGATCCCGCTCGAGCTGTCGCCGTCGTCGAACCTGCAGACCGGTGCCATCGAGCGCTGGGGCACGACGATGGAGGACCACCCCTTCGATCTGCTCTACCAGCTCGGCTTCGCGGTCACCGTGAACGTCGACAACCGCACGATGAGCCGCACGTCGCTCACGCGCGAGCTCGCGCTGCTCGCCGAGACCTTCGAGTACGGCCTCGACGACCTCGAGGCCTTCCAGCTCAACGCCGCCGCCGGCGCCTTCCTCCCGGTGGAGGAGCGCGAGGAGCTCATCGACCTCATCGCCGACGGCTTCGACGCCTAGCTGTGATGTCCAGGGACGTTGTTTTGTGAATCGCGGTTGAGCTGCTGATAGGTGAAGGCCTCCGGTTGTGAAGTGGAGCTGTCTAGAAACCGCTTCACGAACCAGGAGGCCTTCGTGTCCCACGCTAA
>NZ_JBKFBD010000050.1:0-18950 GCF_053345975.1 Microbacterium sp. C23T
CGAACATCAGCCCGTACTGCTGCGCGGAGAGGCCGTAGCTCAGCTGGAAGAGGAACGACGAGCTCGACAGGTACGAGAACAGGCCCGAGAAGGTCATGCCGCCGATGATGAGCACGCCCATGAAGACGCGGTCGCTGAAGACGCTCCGATAGCGCTGCCAGACGGTCGTGGCGCCCTTGTCGTGGCGACGCGCGGGCGGCAGCGTCTCGGGAAGCAGGAAGATCGAGGCGGCGAGCATGACCGCGCCGTACACCGCGAGCACGACGAAGGCCCCGCGCCGGGGGAGGGGCGCGGAGGAGGGGCCCCGGGGGACGGCGCCGGGCGCCGCCCCGCGGGAGCGGGTCAGGCGTGAGCCTTCAGGCTCTGCTGACGCCGCAGGTACCACGAGGTGCCGGCGAGGGCCGCGCCGGCGACCAGGAGCACGAGCCCCGAGAGTGCCCAGCGGTTCGCATCGGTGCCCGTGGTGGCGAGGGCGCCGAACACCGCCGCCGGCGACGCGGACGCCACCGTGAACGTGCCCTGCGCCACCGCCGACGAGGACTGCCCGGTCAGCACGAGGGTGTGCTCACCGGCCGGCGTGGCCGACGGAACGACGAACTGCGCGGTCACGACACCCTCGCTGTCGGCGACGAACGTGCCGACGTCGACGGGGTCGGAGTGCAGCACGGCGCTCACCGTCTCGCCGGGGGTGAAGCCGCTCGCCGTGGCCGTCTGCGCGGCCCCCGGAGCGACCTCGCCCGAGCCGAACGTCACGGAGGCGGCGGCCGGCGTGGCCCCGTTCCCGTTCCCGTTCCCGTTGCCGTTTCCGTTGCCGTTGCCGTTGCCGTTGCCATTCCCGTTGCCGTTGCCGTTGCCCGGCGTGGTCGGCGTCGCGGTCGGGGTGGGCTCACCCGTCGGCTCGGTCGTCGGCGTGGGCGTGGGCGACGCCGTCGGCGTCGGCGTGATGTTGGGGTTCGGAACGCCCCGCATGTCGCCGTTGACCCACTTGCGGCCCTCGGGGATGTTGGGGTTCTGCGCGGCGAAGTCACGCGGGTAGAGGGTGAAGCCCTGCCAGTGGATCGGCATGGGGCTCTGGTCCTCGTCGCGGTTGATGTGGTGGAAGCCGACGTTCACCCACGCCACCGGGTCCTCGAGCGACTCGCCGTCGGCGATGTAGTCGGTGACCATCTGGCCCGCCTTCGACGGGATGAGGTTGTGGCTCGCGTGCACCTCGTCCGACTTCGCCGACGTGAACGCGATGTCGAAGTCGGTCTCGGGGTTGAGGTTGTAGGCCTGGTCGCGCGGCACGATGATCTCGTACGAGCGCGCGTGGCCGTCCGCGTTGAGGCTCTCCGGGTTCACGACCCGGTACGCCTCGCGGTTCGCGCCCATCGTCTTTGTCTCGTTCGTGACCTGGGTGAGCTGCGTCTCCAGGATCGCGGTGTGGCCGGTGTCGCCCGTCGTGCCGTACTCGCCCGTGGGGGTGGTGGCGAACTTCTCCACGACCTGGTTCGCGCCCGAGTCGATGCCGAAGTCCACGCGCCAGAAGGCCGAGTGGTAGTGGTTGACGGCGAAGTCCTCCTGGCCCGGCGCGATCGGCCAGCCCTGGTTGACGACGTTCACGTAGTCGTTGGGCGACAGGTCGCCGGTCGCGCCGAGGCGCACCGAGATCTCGCCGTCATCGTGGAACCGGTACTCGGTCTGGTACTCGTACCAGCCGATGCGCGACACCGTGTGCAGCACGAGGTCGGTGCCCTGCGCCGCGTAGAGCGCGTCGCGCGCGATGTTCGAGCGGTACGCGAGGCCCGAGTCCTCCTCGCCGATGCAGAGCGCGGGGATCGCGCCGCGAGCCGCGTCGACCCAGGCGTTGAAGACCTCGCCGACCGGGCAGTCCACCGCCTCGATCGCCTGCAGGCGACGGCCACCCACCTGGTAGGTGGTGACGTCGTTGTACTCGGTGGCTCCGGTGTCATAGGGCACGTTGAGCTGGGCGAGCGCGATCGAGTCGAGCACGAGGATCGGCGCCGCGTCGTCCCGCGGCTGGTACGCGATCTTGTCGAGCACGAGGCCGCGGTAGGTGTCGAGGCGCCAGCACATCTGCCAGCTCGAGCCGGACTCCAGTGTCTCCGAGACGAGGGATTCGCCGGAGCAGGATGCCTCGGTGACGGTCTGCGCGGATGCCGCGGCCGGCGCCGACAGCACGAGGCCGCCCGCGAGGAGGGCCATCGCGGTGCCCGCGCCGAGAAGCCGGCGGAGGGACGTTCGTTTCATCGGGAGTGTCTCCATGGTCATGAGATGGACAGGACGGCGCGCGTCGACAGGTTGACGACGTACGTGCTGGTGGTGAGGAAGGCACCGCCGTCGACCTGGGCGAGCACCTGCACGCACCGGTCGATGCCGCACGATTCGGCGCCGAAGGATCCGGCATCCGTCACGAACGAGTGGGCGGTGAGGAGCACCTCGGCGGATGCCGGGGTGAGGACCGAGCCGCCGGTGAGGGCGGCGAACTCGTCGACCACGGGCTGCGCCGAGTCGTCGTCGAGCAGCAGCTCCCACGCGAACGAGGTCTCGGCGTCGGTCGGCGCGGGCTGGGTGCCCGACGCACGGTCGACCGATTCGATCGCGCCGTTGGTGACGTTGACGATCATGCTGATCAACTCGTTGGTGGCGTAGTCGTAGTACAGCGAGAGCAGCCGGCGGTGCCCGTCCGAGTACGCCTGCGGGTCGGCGACGTCGGTCGAGAGGAACTGCAGGCCGGGCTCGCCGAACAGGTCCTTGCCCGCGGCGAACGCGGCGTCCTGGGCGCCGAGGAAGCGCACGTACTCGACCTCGGCGCCGGTGAGCCCGTCGTACGCGGCGGCGACGGTGGTCGGCTTCGGAACCTCCGTCGCCTTCTCCGGGGCGTCCTCGTCGGTGCTGTCTGCGGCGATGGGGGTGGACGCCGGCGATTCAGGAGACGAGGTCGCCTGCACGGCGGTCTGCGTCGCGAACACCAGCGCGACAGCCGCGGCGGTCGCGGCGAGCGCCGAGCCGATGCCCAGCGTGCGGGGAGTGAGGAAGCGGCCCCGCCTCGAGGGCCGCGGGTCCGAGGGCGGCGAGTCCCCCTCGGTGGAGAGCTGTTGTTCGGTCACAAGAGTCCTTTCGACGGCGATGACGCGGCTCGCACCCGCATCGAGGCCGATTCTTGGACGCCGCCGTTTCCCGATGATTCGCGTCCGCGAACGCGGGGCGAAAACTTCGTGAGACGAGGCCGCGCGATCGACGTCCTTCGTTCCCACGGCTCGTCACGAGGCCGAAACATGCCCCGTCGTTCCCGGCAACGCGCAGCCGGTAGCGTCACGGCCAGCCGCACGGCGGGGAGCGTCGGAAGCGAGGAGGTCGCGTGAGCAGTGCACTCGCGGACGCGATCGAGCGGGCTCGCCCGCGCAACGACCTCGGCGCCCGCTCACCGTTCGCCGGTCTCCGCCGACGCCATGCCCACACGATCGACGTCGTCGCGCAGTCCGTGGCCGCCACCGCTCCCGCAGGCGTGCTCCTGATCCATCCCGCCGCCGCCTTCGCACGCAGCGGCTCCTTCGCCTTCCTCGACATCGCGATCACGATCACCCTCGTGGTGGGCGTGGGACTCGTGATCGGCATGTTCGCCCGACGCATCGCGAGTACGGGGTCCCTCTACACGTTCGCGGTGCGGGGGCTCGGCTCGCACGCCGGTCTCCTCACCGGTGCCGCGCTGGGCATCGGCTACCTCGCCGTGGCGATGAACACGCTGGCCTCCGGGTCGACGCGACTGGCGAACATCGTGAGCGGAGGCGACGCTCCTCCGTGGCTCGTGATCGCCCTCATGGCCGGCTTCGGGGCGGTCATCGCCTTCGTCGTCGCCCGTGGGCTGCGCATGTCGACACGCGTGCTGCTGGTGCTCGAGTCGATCGCGGTCGTGACGGTGCTCGGCCTCTCCATCGCCGCGCTCAGCCTCACCCGCTGGGACCTCGGTCTTCTCATCCCCCGCGCCCCGGACGTGTCGCTCGAGGCGATCATCACCGGCGTCGCCTTCGCCCTCATCGGGTTCGTGGGATTCGAGAGCGGCGCCGCGCTCGGCCCCGAGACGCGTCGCCCGTTCGCCGCCGTCCCCCGCGCGATCATGGTGAGCGTCGGAGCCACGGGGCTCGTGATGCTCGTCGGCACCGCGGCTCAACTGTCGATCGTCGCGGAGCGGCCGGGTGCGGCATCCCTCGCCTCCGTCACGGGACTCGCGACCCTCATCGACGTGATCGTGGCGATCTCGTTCCTCGCGTGCGCGCTCGCGATGACCAACGCCGCGACGCGCTTGGTCTTCGCGATGAGCCGCGAGGGACTGATGCCCGCGGTGTTCGGACGCGTGTCGCGGCGCGGAGTGCCGGCGATCGGCGGTGTGCTGCTCGCCGCCGTGGTCACGCTGGTGCCCGTCGCCGTCCTCGCGGGGGGCGGCAGCCGGCAGGACATGCGCATCGTCACCTCACCGGCGTCGATCCTCGGCTTCGTGCTCGCATACGCGCTCGTGTGCGCGGCGGCTCCGGTGTTCCTCGCGCGGATCGGCGAGCTGACCGTTCGGGCGGTCCTGCTCAGCGTCGTGCCGCTCGCGGGGCTGCTGTGCGTGCTGGGCTTCTACCTCGCCGCGACGCTGCGCGACAATCCGGCGGGCCTGCTGTGGTCCGTGGGCATCCTCGCCGCAGTCGTGGTCGCCGGGTCGGTCCGACTGGCGCGCCATCCGCGTGTGGCCGCCAGAATCGGCGTGCACGACTGGCCGACCGACGCGGACTGCATCGACGGGCCGGCGCGGACGTGAGCGGCGCGGGCCTCGCGGACGACACCCGCCTGCCGGAGAAGGGTCTGGGCCTGGCCCTCGAGATCCTCGAGCAGGTCGCGCGTGACGACCGCGGCGCCTCTGCGGCCGAGATCGCCCGTGCCGTCGGCGCGCCCCGCGCGACGGTCTACCGCGTCGTCAACTCGCTCGTGCGTGACGAGTACCTCGTGCGCCGCGGCGACTTCTCGGGGTTCCTCCTCGGCACGCGCGTGCTGGAGCTCGCCGCGGTCGTGGGCGCGCGCACCCGGCCGGAGCACGCCGCCGTGGTCGCGCGGCTGCGGGAGCACACCGGCGAGGCCGTGCACCTGTTCGCCTTCCACCGCTCGGGCCTCATGGTCCTCGACGAGGACGAGTCCCAGCCGCTGTCGGACCTCGACGCCCTCCTCGCCGACCCCACGCGCTCCGCGATCGGTCATCTCTGGCTCGTCGCGCACCCGGACCGCCGGCTGCCGCAGGCACCAACCTGGCGCGTCGCCCCGCCGGCGGACGAGGTGCGCGCGATCCACGAGGCGTACGCCGTGCGCGGCTACACCGAGCAGGTCGCCCTGCTCACCTCCGATCGCGGCTGCCTCGCGGTGCCGATCCACGACGACGCGGCCCGCCCGGTCGGGGCGGTGACGCTCTCGACCTCGATCTCGCGCCTCTCCGTGGCCGCCCGCCACGTCGGCGCGCTGCGCGACGCCGCGCGTGCACTTGCTCCGCTCGGCTCGCTCAGCGGCTGGTGACGCTCCGCAGGCATCGCACCCCTCGCCGCTCTCAACGCCTGGTGCACACCGTGCCCTCCTCCTCTGCAACAGGTCAACCGGGCTTCCGCCGGACCGGAGCGCGCTTCCCGGTCCGGCCGAAGCCCGGTTGACCTGTGGAAGGAGGGGGATGTGGATGCTGCGACCGCCGCATGAGTCGACGCCGGCGAGGTCGCGGGTCACGGCAGGGCGTCGAGGATCCCCTGCAGCATCGCCTGGTCGGCCTCGGCCTGCTTCAGCACCTCTTCGGCCGATTCCGCCACCGCCGGATTCGGATCGCCCTCGAGGATCAGCGTCACGAGGGCGATCATGCCCGCGTTCTGCGCCTGGAGGATCTCGACGAAACGGCGCTCGGCATCGGGGTGCTGCGCGTCCACGAATCCCTGGAGCGTGCTCCACGACGGCATGCCGGGCATCTGCGCGTGGTCGGCTCCGTGTCCGCCGCAGGGGCCGTCGGTCGGCGGCTCGGCCGGACGCGCGTCGGCCCAGGAGAGGTACCACGCGCGCAGGTCGTCGAGATCGTCCTCGTTCCGGGCGGCGATGCCGGTCGCGAACCCCAGCGCCCCGGCGTCGATGCCCTCCTTGCGCAGCAGCGTCTCCGCGAGTTCCTGCTCCTTGACGCGGTAGTAGATCATCGCCTCGACGTAGCAGTAGTCGTCGGCGGTCACCGGGGCCGCGGCCGACGCCGAGGGTGACGCGGGCGCCGAAGGCGCAGCTGGGCCCACGCGGCCGGAGGCTCCGCCCGACGCGCCAGCGGCGGGTGGAGGGGCCGTGGGGACCGTGTTCCCGGCCGTCGCGGCGATCGCGAGCCACACACCGACCGCCGCCGTCGCCAGGGCGAGCGTCAGCAGGGCGACGAGAACCACTCTGCGGCGCACGCGAGACCTCCGGATCGGGAGCGACCCGCCGGGGTCGGGATGCGTCAGCGCTTACCGGTGCCGAAGATCCCGCGGATCACCCCACCCAGTATCGTCTGGGTCGACTTCGAGTTGAGAATCTGCTCGATCGGCGACTTCTGCGAGGACCGCGACGTGCGCGTCGTGCCGGCGGTCTTCTTGAGCAGGCGCTCGTACTCCTGCTGCGCCTTCTTCTCGGCGGCCGCGCTCGCCTTGTCGGCCGCGGCCTGCTGCTTGTCGATCGCGGCTTTCTGCTTCGCGTACTCGGCATCGGCCTTCGCCTTGGCGACTGCGGCGTCCTCGGCGGCGGCCGCGTCGTCGGCGGCCTGCATCTTCTTCGCGAGGATCTCGCGCGCCGACTCGCGGTCGATCGCCGTGCCGTACTTGGCCAGCAGCGGCGAGGCGTTCACGGCCGCGACGATCGCCGGCTCCGGCGTCGGCGACATGAGGCCCTGCGGCGCGCGCAGCCGTGTCCAGGCCACCGGCGTCGGCGCACCCTTCTCGCTCATCACTGTGACGATCGCCTCACCCGTGCCGAGCTCCTGCAGCACGCGCTCGAGGTCGTAGCCCGACTTCGGGTAGGTGCCGACCGTCGCGCGCAGCGCCTTGGCGTCGTCGGGCGTGAAGGCCCGCAGGGCGTGCTGCACGCGCGAGCCGAGCTGACCGAGCACGTCGGAGGGCACGTCCTTCGGGGTCTGCGTCACGAAGAAGACGCCGACGCCCTTCGACCGGATGAGCCGCACGGTCTGCACGATGGCCGCGAGGAAGTCCTTCGAGGCGTCCTTGAACAGCAGGTGCGCCTCGTCGAAGAAGAAGACGAGCTTCGGCTTGTCGGCATCCCCCACCTCGGGGAGGATCTCGAACAGCTCCGCCAGCAGATACATCAGGAACGTCGAGAACAGCGCCGGCTTGTCGATGACGCCGGGCACCTCGAGCAGGCTGATGACGCCGCGGCCGTCGGGCGCCGTGCGGATGAAATCGGCCACGTCGAACTCGGGCTCGCCGAAGAACACGTCGGCTCCGGCATCCGCGAAGGTGATGAGCTCGCGCAGGATCACGCCGGCGGTCGCCGCCGACAGTCCGCCGAGCTCCTTGAGCTCGGCCTTGCCCTCGTCGCTCGTGAGGTGCGTCAGCACGGCGCGGAGGTCCGACAGGTCGACGAGCGCCAGACCGTTCGCGTCGGCGTAGTGGAACACGAGGCCGAGGCTCGACTCCTGCGTGTCGTTGAGGCCGAGCACCTTGCTGAGCAGCAGCGGGCCGAAGCCCGACACCGTCGCGCGCACCGGCACGCCCTTGCCCACCCCGCCCAGCGCGAAGTACTCGCTGACGGATGCCTCGGGCTTCCAGTCCTGACCGATCGCCCGGGTGCGTGCGAGCAGCTTGTCGCTCGGCTCCCCCGGCGTCGCGACGCCCGACAGGTCGCCCTTGATGTCGGCGGCGAACACGGGCACGCCCTTCGCCGCGAGCTGCTCGGCGAGGCCTTGCAGGGTGCGCGTCTTGCCGGTGCCGGTCGCACCCGCGACGAGCCCGTGGCGGTTCATCATCGGCAGCGGGATGCGGATCTGCGCAGAGGGGACGGGGTCCCCGTTGAGAAGGGCGCCCAGATCGAGCGTCGCGGTGCCGGCGTCGAAGGTGTACCCGGCCGTGACCTTCTCGACCTCCTGTGCGGCGAGAGGGCCGTCTTGCGTCGGTTGCGTGGCTGGTTCGCTCGGATTCTGTTCCCGCGTGGTCGCGTCCGAGGCGGGCGCTCCCGCAGGCCCCTGGGCCTGCGAACCCGCCGCCCCCTGCGTCCTCGATTGAGGATCTGCGCCGAGCTGAGGAGCAGTTCCGCCCGAAGCCTCCGCATTTCGGCTCTCGTCCTCAGATGAGGATGCCGTGGGCGCGGGTGCGGCGGTGGCCTTGGCCTTCGCGGCGGCGGCCTCGGCGGCGGCGAGCGCGGCCTTGGCCTGGGCGGCCTTCAGCTGGGCCTCGGCGGCCTCGGCCTCGGCGCGAAGTCGCGCGAGTTCCGCCTCGGCGGCGGCGACGGCCGGATCGGACGCGGGCGAATCGGGCACGGCGGAGGTCATGCGCTCAGCCTAGCCACGGGCGTTTCGCCGAGGCATCCATCCCCTCCCGCGTCATCGGAACGGCGAACGCCGCCGCCACGAGCAGCGCCGCGCCGGCGCCGAGGAGCGCTCCGCCGACGGTGTCGCTCAGCCAATGCGCATGCAGGTAGGTGCGGCTGAAGGCCATCAGCACGACCCACGCCGCGCCGACGATCCCCACCCAGACGCGCGGGAAGATGATCACCGCAGCGACCGCGATCGTGGCGGCGTTGGCCACATGCCCCGACGGGTATGAACCGTAGTCGGAGATGACGAGGATGTCTTCGGGGCGCACGCGGCCGAAGAGGTGCTTCAGCACCTGCACCCCCGCCGCCGACACCGCTTCGGCGGCGAGGAAGTACGCGGCCGCCCACGGGCGCCGCAGCACGACGAGCGCGATCGCCCCGCCGATCGGGACCGCGAGGACGCCGACCCACCCGCCGCCCAGGAAGTCCATGACGTGTGAGAACCCGGTCAGGGCCGGATGCCACAGCTCGGCAACGAGCAGATTCCACGCCGTGTCGATGGCGAACGGCTCGTCGCCGCGGGCGAAGATCCACCAGCCCAGCAGACACGACAGCACGACCAGGGTCGAACCCACCGCGAGGTAGGCGATGACCGGCGTGGCCACGCGCCGCTGGACTGTCGTCATCGACCCATTCTGCCCGGAGGATTCATCCCCGCCACCCCCTTGCGGACCCGGCGCGCCGCATGGCAGGCCCCCGTGGCCGCGACCGGTCCGGCGAGGCCGCCGATCCGCGCGGGACCGCACGAACGCACCGGGATCGAGCGCAGCCCGGTGCTATCGTGCGGTCTCATCGGCGAGCGCGAGGAGGTCCGGGTGGCATCGGTGGTCGACGTGGTGCGCAGGCTCATCGCGCCGCTCACCCGGACGCGGGTGTTCCGCCGCGTGATCGGGCCGGCGTTCCTGCCGCCGGTCGAGCGCGTCGTCGCCTGGGTGTCGCACGGACGCGTGCAGGTGAGCGCGCTGCTGGTGCCGTCGCTCGTGCTCCACACCGTCGGCGCGAAGTCCGGTGAGCCGCGGGATGTGCCCCTCATGTACACGCCCGACGGGCGCGGCCGCGCGATCGTGGCCGGCACCAACTTCGCCGGTGCCCACCACCCGGCCTGGACCGCGAACCTGCTCGCCCACCCCGACGCCGCGATCACCGTGCGCGGGCGGCGCATGCCCGTCCGCGCCACGCCGGTGCCGGACGCCGAGCGCGACGCGGTGTGGGCGCGTATTGAGGCCCAGTGGCCCGGTTACCGCAACTACGAGCGGGAGTCCGGGCGCACCGTCCGCCTCTTCCGCCTGCAGCCTGTGCGGCCCGTGCGACCTCCGGCCTGACGCCTGCTCAGGGCGCGAGGCGCTCCACGGTGCGGGGGCGCACGATGAACCACAGCGACAGCACGCCGATCACGGCGCACCCGACCATGACCGCGGCCATCGTCGTGGCGGTGATGCCGGCGTCCTTCGCGATCCAGCCCACCAGCGGCGAGATGAGGCCGGCGACGCCGAAGTTCGTCGCGCCGATGATCGACTGCGCGGTGCCCGCGGCCTTGCCGTGGCGGTCGAGCGCGAGCACCTGCACGCAGGGGAACGTGAATCCGCACGCGGTCATGAAGACGAAGAGCGGCACGATCGTGCCCCACAGGCCCAGGCCGAGCTGGTCGGTGACGATGATGGCGGATGCTGCGACCACGAGCACCGCGGTCGACCAGGCCATGACCCACTGCGGGCCGAACCGCGCTGCCAGCCGCGACGCCGTCTGCACACCCACGACGACGCCCAGCGAGTTGACGGCGAACATCAGCCCGTACTGCTGCGCGGAGAGGCCGTAGCTCAGCTGGAAGAGGAACGACGAGCTCGACAGGTACGAGAACAGGCCCGAGAAGGTCATGCCGCCGATGATGAGCACGCCGATGAAGACGCGGTCGCTGAAGACGCTCCGATAGCGCTGCCAGACGGTCGTGGCGCCCTTGTCGTGGCGACGCGCGGGCGGCAGCGTCTCGGGAAGCAGGAAGATCGAGGCGACGAGCATGACCGCGCCGTACACCGCGAGCACGACGAAGACCCCGCGCCACGGCATGACCGCGAGCAGCGCCGAGCCGACGAGCGGCGCGAGCACCGGCGCGACACCCGACACGAGCGCGAGTCGGGAGAGCATGACCACCAGGCGGCGCCCACCGAACAGGTCGCGGACGATCGCGGCGGCGACGACACCACCGGCCGCGGCGCCGGCGCCCTGGAGCACGCGGGCCACGGACAGCAGCTCGAGCGTGGGCGCGAGCGCTGCCCCGACGCTGGCCACGACGTGCAGCGCGGTCACCGACAGCAGCGGGATGCGCCGACCGACCTTGTCGCTCAGCGGACCGACGATGAGCTGTCCCAGGGCGAAGCCGATCATCGTGCCCGTGAGGGTCAGCTGGATCATCGCGGCCGTGGTCTGGAAGTCCGCCTCGAGGACCGGGAACGCCGGCAGGTAAAGGTCGATCGTGAACGGGCCGAGCGCGGTGAGCGCGCCGAGCAGCACGATGTAGAGGACGCGACGGCGGTGCGGGATCGAGTCGCCCGGGTGGAGGACGATCGGCGCGGTGGCCGGGTTGCTGCCGAGCGTGCGGATGGCACCCGTGGACGTCGGCTGGGGCTTCGGCGCGGCGGGGAGGTGGGCTTCGGGCTTCTGCGTGGGGATGGATGCGGTGTCGAGCAACAGTGGACTTCGTTTCGTGGCAAGGGGTTCGACGGGCGGCGGGCGAGGCGGAACGGCGTCGACACCGGCTGAGCCGGTCTGGGCGCGCAGGGAGGAACGGACCGAGATGACGCGGGTCGTCCAGCGCTGCCGATCGGCACCGGGGCCCGCACGATCGACCGTGGAGGTCGAATCGATTCGAGTACCCATGATAACGGATGCCTCCGGCCCGCCCGCAAGCGGTATCCCGCGGCTGTGGCGGCCAGCCATCCGAGGCACCGCTGTCGGCTCCTTCCCAGGGGGCCGACTCATGCACTCGCATAGGATGAGGACAACCCGTCAGCCGCCCCCGAGCGGTGCGCGCCGGGCGCCCAGACCCCTGTTCATCGATTGGCAGAGATCACGAGCATGACCCCGACCCCCGACGACAAGCGCAAGAGCGGCAATCCCGCCACCCAGGCCAAGATCGACCTCACGGTCAAGCAGCAGCGCGAGCAGAAGCGCCAGGACAAGCTCGCCGAGTACCAGAAGCAGCTCGCCAAGCGCAAGCGCGGCAAGCTCGTGTGGTGGATCGTCGGCTCGACCGCCGCCGTCCTGGTCGTGGCGGCGATCGTCGCCTCGATCGTCTTCGCGCCGGCCCCCGCCCCGTCGTACGCCCGCGGCGACAGCGACGGCAGCGGCATCGAGGGCGTCGAGACCTTCACGAACACGGCGAACCACGTCGAGGGCGCGGTCGAGTACCCGCAGACTCCCCCGGCCGGCGGCGACCACAACGCCATGTGGCTCAACTGCGGCGTGTACACGGAGCCCGTCCCGAACGAGAACGCCGTGCACGCGCTCGAGCACGGTGCGGTGTGGGTCACGTACGACCCCGCGCAGGTGTCCGACGACGACATCGCCAAGCTCGAGAGCGAACTGCCCTCGACCTACACGGTGCTCTCGCCCTACGACGACATGGACACCCCGATCGCCCTGAGCGCCTGGAACGCCCAGCTCAAGGTCGACTCGGCGGACGACGAGCGCATCGAGGAGTTCATCAAGGCGTACTGGAAGAGCACCAACGCCCCCGAGCCGAACGCCGCCTGCACCGGCGCGTACGACGCTCCCGGCAAGAAGTAGGTCGCGGCGTGTCGGACGAGCCCTCGGCGGGGAGCTCCCGGCGATGGTTCGTCGTCGCCGTCGCGCTCATCCTCATCGCGGGCCTCGCGTTCGCGGTGGGGCGCTTCTCCACGTTCGGTTCGCAGGCGGCTGTGTCCAGCCCCGGAACCGACTCGCCTGAGGCCGGGTTCTCGCGAGACATGCAGGTGCATCACGCGCAGGCGATCGAGATGGCGATGGAGATCTATCGCAAGACCGACGACGACGAGCTCCGCGTGCTGTCATACGACATCGCCACCGGTCAGGCCGGCCAGCGCGGTGAGATGTTCGACTGGCTCGTGCAGTGGGGGCTCTCCCAGTCCGGCGGCCCGATGATGCAGTGGATGGATGCCTCGGACGCGGGCCACGCGCACGGCGGCTCGTCCGCCGAGCCCATGACCGACGAAGAGGCACACGCGGCGATGGGGATGGCGTCGGCCGACGAGATCGCCGCGCTCCAGGCGGCGACGGGCGTTGCGGCGGACTGCCAGTTCCTCACGCTCATGATCCGCCACCACGAGGGCGCGATCCCGATGGCGGAGGCTCTCCTCGAGCTGGGCACCGACCCGCGCGCCCTCGAGGTCGCCACCGCGATCAAGAACGGCCAGACCGCCGAGATCGACGCGATGGAATCGATCCAGACCCGCCTCGGCTGCACCGGCTGACCGCGGAGAGCGACGACAGCACAAGAAACGGATGCCGCGACCCTGCGTGAGACGCAGGGTCGCGGCATCCGTCATCTGTGGTCGATCAGCCCTTCGTCGCGCCGGCCATGAGTCCGCGCACGAAGAACCGCTGCAGCGCGAGGAACACGATGATCGGGACGAACAGCACGAGGAACGCTCCGGCCGACACGAGGAACCATTGGTTGCCCCACGTGCCCGACAACGAGTTCAGCGTCTGCGTCATCGGCAGGGATGTCGTCGGCGCGAAGATCGTCGCGACGAGCAGGTCGTTCCACACCCAGATGAACTCGAGGATGGCGAACGACGCGAGCGCCGGCGTCGCGAGCGGCAGGATGATCCGGAAGAAGATCTGTCCGTGCCCGGCGCCGTCGACGCGAGCCGCCTCGATCACGTCGGAGGGGATCTCCGAGATGAAGTTGTGCAGGAGGAAGATCGCCAGCGGCATCGCGAAGATGACGTGCGCGATCCACACCGTCGCGAAGCTGTGATCGACGTCGCGCATCTCGAGGCCCGGGAAGATCTGCACGTCGCCGATCTGGAGCCCCCTCGAGAAGAGGCTCAGCAGCGGCACGAGTGCCATCTGGATCGGGACGATCTGCAGGGCGAACACCGCGACGAACAGGAACCCGCGGCCCTTGAAGTCCATCCAGGCGAACGCGTACGCGGCGAGCGACGCGACGGCCAGGGCGAAGATCGTGACCGGGATCGTGATCGCCAGGGAGTTGAGGAAGGACTCGCCGAGCGTCAGCGCCGTGCCACCGGACGTCAGCGCGTCCTGGTAGTTGCCGAGCGTGAAGTCGGGATTGGTGAAGACCGTCCACCAGCCCGTCGTCGCCGAGGCGGCGCCCGGCCGGAACGACGTGATCAAGAGTCCCAGCGTCGGGATCGTCCACAGGAACGCGATCGCGATCGCGATCACGGTGGCGACCGGCGACGTCAGCCGCTTGTGCGCCAGCGCCTCGTTGCGACGCGTCTCGCGCGCCACCTTCCGCGCGTCCGCCTTGCTGAACTGCGGCGTGGTCTTGGAGTCGACGGCGGTCATCATCGCACCTCCCTCTGCTTGCGCAGCTGCATGACGTTGTAGACGATCAGCGGCGTCACGAACACGAAGATCAGCACGGCGAGCGCCGCCGCGTGACCGTAGCTCTGGAACCGCTGCTGCTGGTTCACCATCTCGAAGCCGAGCACGGTCGAGTTCGACCGGCCACCAGTCATCACGGCCACGATGTCGTACAGTTTCAGCGCGGCGATCGTGATGGTCGTCAGAACGACGATGATCGAGGTGCGGATGCCCGGCACCGTCACGTTGATGAACCGCTGCCAGGCCGACGTGCCGTCGAGCTGGGCGGCCTCGAGCTGTTCGACCGGCACCGCCTTCATCGCCGCGGAGAGCACGACCATCGCGAACCCGGTCTGCGCCCACACGAACGCGAAGAGCAGACAGAACGTGTTCACCAGCGGCCATGTGTCGAGCCACCGGACCGGCTCGCCGCCGAAGGCCACGACGACGGCGTTGAGGATGCCGATCTGGTCGCCCTGACGGTAGTCGTAGACGAACTTCCAGATCAGGCTGATGCTCACCGGCGCGATCGCGAACGGCATGAACACCAGCACCTTGAGCAGCCGCTCACCGCGCGCCCGCTCCATGAACGCGGCATAGGCCAGACCCACGATCGTCGCGAAGATCGGGGCGAAGATCGCCCAGATGAGGGTGTTGATGATCGACCAGAACCCCTGCGGGTTGGTGAACGCCCAGACGTAGTTCTCCATGCCGACGAAGTTCTCGCCGGTCTTGTCGTAGAACGACTGGATGATGGTCGCGATGCTCGGATAGACGAGACCGACGAGGATCGCGATCGCCGCCGGGGCCATGAAGAGGGTGAGCTGGTAGAGGTAGCCGGCTCCCTCGCGGGCCCGCAGGTCTGCCCAGAACAGCAGGCCGCCCGCGATCAGGGCGATGGCGATCACGTAGATGACCGCCCCCTGATAGGGACGCAGCAGCATGAAGGCGAGGAACGGGATGGCGAAGCACGAGATGAGCCGCAGCCAGAAGTAGCCCCTGCCTTGGCGGGGCGCGAATTCGATGAGCACGAGCAGGATCGCGACCACGGCGGCGAAGACCAGCAGGATGATCGGGATCTGGACGATCGGCCCCAGGTTGCCGATCCATTGGAAGAAGGAGTTGTACGAGAACCCCAGTGACACCGGCCGGGCGTCGGGGTTGGCGGGGCTGAGCAGGAGGAAGACCACCAGTGCCGCGATCAGGATGAACCCGATCGTGACCACGAGCAGCGTCGTCCTCCGTGACGGAGGCTTCCTTCCTCCGCGTTCCGGCGGCGGCGTCCCCTGCGCCTCATCGGCCGCCGATGTTGTGGTCTGAGACATGTTCTGCCTTCCCCCGTCGACGTCGACGGATGAATCACCCCGGCGCCGGGTCCGCGCGGCGGGCGCGCAAACCCGGCACCAGGATGCGGTGGATCAGTCCTGATACCCCGCCTGGATGTCTTCCAGCACCTGCGGCGTCGGCTTGCCGTCGATCCAGTCGACCATGCCGCGCCAGAACGAGCCTGAACCGACGGTCGCCGGCATCAGGTCGGAGGCGTCGAACCGGAACACGGTGTTCGGGTCCTGCACGATCTTCATCGCTTCGGTGAGGAACTCGCTCGATGCCAGCGTCGGGTCGGCGCCCGTGTTGGCCGAGATCGCACCGCCGAGCTTCACGCGGGCGTCGGCGAACTCCGGGGTCGACATGAACTCGAGCACCGCCTGCGTGGCCGCGTCATCCGAGAACGCCGTCACCAGCTCGCCGCCACCTTCGACCGCGAGCTCGCCCGCCTCCGGGCCAGGAAGGATGAACGCGTAGACGTCGCCGTCAGGCGCGACCGTCGGGGTCTGCCCGTCCGCCGTCTGCGCGGTGAGGAAGTTCGCCGTCAGGAACGACGCCTGGTGGGTCAGCGCACACGTGCCGTTGGCCACAGCCGCGGCGATCGGGTCGCCGAACGCCGTCGAGTTGATGCTCTTGACGTCGCCGAATCCGGCGTTGACGTAGTCGGGGTTGAGCAGGATCTCGCCGACGGAGTCGAACGCCGCCTCGATGTCGGGGTCGGTGAACGGTGTGTCGCCGTCTGCCCAGCTGTCATAGACGTCCGGTCCGGCCTGCCGCAGGACGAGGTCCTCGACCCAGTCCGTGCCCGGCCAGCCCGAGGCAGCCTCCGAAGAGAATCCCGCGCACCACGGCGTGGTGCCCGTCTTCTCGCGGATCGTGTCGGTCAGCGTGATGAGCTCGTCCCACGTGGTCGGGATCTCGACACCCCACTCCGCGAAGCTCTTGGGCGAGTAGTAGACGTAGCCCTTCAGGTTCGCGAGCATGGGCGCCGCGTAGAACGTGTCGTCGACCGTGCCGATCTTCTTCCACGTCTCGGACCAGTACTGGTCGACGTTGGCCTCGACGTCGGCGGGGGCCTTCTTCACCTCGCCGGTGTCGACCAGCGAGCGGAAGAGCCCCGGCTGGGGAACGATGGCGATGTCGGGAGCGGAGCCGCCCGCCACCTTGGTGACGATGTTGCCCTCGAATCCCTTGTCACCGGTGTAGTTGACGGTGATGCCGGTGTCCTTCTCGAACTGCTCGAAGGTCTTCTGGAGGTTCTCCGCCTCCGAGCCGGTGATGCCACCGGCGATCTCGACGGTCTCTCCTTCGACCGAGCCGCTGTCGCCACCGTCGTCGCCGCCCTCGGCGCAGCCGGCGAGTGTGAGTGCCGCGACGGCCGTCAGTCCCAGCGCGATGTAGCCGTGTCGACGACGTGATCGCAGTGCAGTCATGTGTCTGCCTCCTCTTTGAGTTCGCGGAGCCACGCCTCTCGGGCTCCACAGATGTGAGATCGGGAACCGATTCCATGCTCAAACTAGGGGATGCCGCCAGAGCGCACAATGACCCGGGGTCACAACTCGGTAAACACCGCCACCGGGACTGGTGCGGGATGCGCGATCACGGCATGATGACCCCTGGAACCGGTTCCAGAATCTCGGGTGACGGCGGCGTCCCCGGGGGCGCGAGGAGGACCCGATGGCGGGCATCGCCGATGTTGCGCGGGCGGCAGGCGTCTCGAAGTCGACGGCCTCGCGTGCTCTCACCGGCTCGGGGTACGTCTCCGCCGCCACTCGCCAGCGGGTGAGGGATGCTGCGACCGCCCTCGGCTACGTCCCCACGACGAGCGCCGTGAGCCTGGTGACAGGACGCACCCAGACCGTCGGTGTCGTCATGCCGTCGCTGGACCGGTGGTTCTTCGCCCAGGTTCTCGAAGGCATCCAGGACGCGCTGCTCGAACGGCGGTACGACCTCGCCCTCTACGGCGCGCCACCTGAGTCGGCCGCTCGCCGCGAGATGTTCGAGCATTTCCTCGCCCGCAAGAGGTTCGACGGGCTGATCGCGGTCGGCATCGAACCCAGCGCGCGCGAGCTCGAGCGGCTCGTCGCCTTCGGCAAGCCGGTCGTCGCCGTCGGCGGCTACGACGTCGGCACCAATGCCGTCTCGATCGACGACGAGGCGGCCGCCCGGATCGCCACCGACCACCTCATCGGCCTGGGGCACCACGAGATCGTCTTCCTCGGGGGCGACCCCGACGGACGCCGCACCAGCTTCGGCGACGGCCGGCGCCTGGACGGCTATCTCTCGGCGATGCGCGAGGCCGGGTTCGAGGCATCCGCTCGCCACGTCCAGTCCGAGGTGACCATGCCCGGCGGGTACGGGGCGGCCGTCGAACTGCTCGGCGATCGTCGCACCCGGCCGTCCGCCATCGTCGGGGTGTGCGACGAGGTCGCGGTCGGCGCGATCATTGCCGCGCGACGGCTGGGGATCCGGGTTCCGGAGCGGCTCAGCGTGGTCGGCATCGACGACCACGCCTACGCCGACATGTTCTCGCTCACCACGCTGCAGCAGCGGCCGCACCAGCAGGGGCGCGCCGCGGTGCAGCTGCTCATGTGGCAGCTCGACGACCCCGACGCCCCCACCCACCGCATGTACGAGTCGTCACCGCTCGTGGTGCGCAATTCCACCGCCCCGGTCGACGACGACGCCTCCGCGATCATCGGCGTCGGCCCGCTCGGCACCGGCTGACGCCGACGCGTCAGAGCACGTCGAGGTCGCGGAAGGTGCGCGCCTCCCACGCCACGCGCTCGACCGCTTCTTCGACGCCGATCACGGTGCGGAACGTCTCGCCCGCGGATGCCTCGACCCGTACCAGCTGCGGAGAGATCGGGGTTGCCGGCGGGCCGGTGACGATCTCCTCCAGCACGCGGGTGAAAGCACCCGTGCGTCCGAGTGGGGCGAGCAGAGCGTCCCCGTCGCGGACGTGGCGGACCAGGTTGTCGAGCAGGCCGGTGCGCTCGAACGTGTACGTGCGCGGCAGTGCCGCTCCATCACGGTGGACGTGGAGCGAGTCGAGCGTGTAGACGTACACGAGGAATCCGCGCGTACCCCTTACGAGCACGTACGGCTCGTGACGTGTCGCGGCGGTCACCGCGAGACCGGCCGCCACCCGGGCACCCCCGCGCAGTCCGACGACGAGCGAAGACGTGTCGTCGGTAGCGATGTCGTTCGCGCGCCGGAGGTCGGCGTCGATCCCGAGGACGTCCTCGGGGGCCGCGGCGCCGGCGATCGCGAACGCCGTCGCGAGAGCGTGGGCGAGCGGGTTGGTCGCGACGCCGTCGGCGACCGGTCGCCCGTCGATCACGCGGTGCCCCGCCCACGGCGCGCGTCGCCAGTACTCCTCCGACCGCGACCAGAGCCCGACCGCGCCGTAGTGGAGCACCTCGCCGATGACCCCGGACGCCGCGGCGTCCGCCGTCGCCGCCACCCCCGCCCTGCCGGGCGACTGGGAGCCGGCCTGCACGGGGCCG